>JAGQZO010000012.1 GCA_020435515.1 Winogradskyella sp.
CTAATTTTATATTTTTATTGAACATTATTCGGTTTTTTTAAGGATGGCAAAGTTAATAAAATTCTACTGAAATATTTTTAATTTCAGACTTGCTAAAGTAAAAACTTGTTGTATATTTGCACCCAGTTTTTGAGAAACCTCGAATACTATAATTTAGTTTACTCAGTTTTAAAAAGATAAGACATGTCAAAAAGAACGTTTCAACCGTCAAAGAGAAAGAGAAGAAACAAGCACGGTTTTAGAGAAAGAATGGCTTCTGCCAACGGAAGAAAAGTTTTAGCTAGTAGAAGAGCTAAAGGAAGAAAGAAATTGACTGTATCTTCAGAATCAAGACATAAAAAATAATGATTAACAATTGTTAATATTTAAAAGGTGTTACTTAGGTGTAACACCTTTTTTTATACCCAATCGATACTTATTTTTGCAAACCAAAATACAATACCATGCCTAAAAACAAAAACATCAAGTCTATTTTATTAATCGGTTCTGGTCCAATTATCATAGGTCAAGCTTGTGAGTTTGACTACTCTGGTTCTCAGGCGTTACGCTCGTTAAGGGAAGATGGAATAGAAACGATCCTCATCAATTCCAACCCAGCAACAATTATGACTGATCCTGCTATGGCAGATCATGTGTACTTATTACCACTAACTACAAAGTCTATAGTTAAGATTTTAAAAGAACACCCACAAATAGACGCTGTATTACCAACTATGGGTGGGCAAACGGCCTTAAATCTTTGTATAGAGGCAGATGAAAAAGGAATTTGGGACGATTTTGGTGTAGAAATTATAGGCGTAAATATTGATGCTATTAACATTACCGAGGATAGAGAGAAGTTTAGAGAATTGATGTTAAAAATTGGTGTAGGTATGGCACCACAGGCAACAGCAACCTCATTCTTAAAAGGTAAGGAAATTGCACAAGAGTTTGGTTTTCCATTATGTATTAGAGCATCATTTACCTTAGGTGGTGCAGGTGCTTCAATAGTATATGACGAAAAAGAATTTGATGAAGCCTTAACTAGAGGATTAGAGATTTCACCTATTCATGAGGTCATGATAGACAAAGCCATGATGGGATGGAAAGAGTATGAGCTAGAGCTTCTAAGAGATAAAAATGACAACGTTGTTATTATCTGTACCATTGAGAATATGGATCCTATGGGAATACACACAGGAGACTCAATCACTGTGGCACCTGCGATGACACTTTCTGATAAAACATTCCAAAAAATGCGCGATATGGCTATTCACATGATGCGTAGTATAGGTAATTTTGCAGGTGGATGTAATGTGCAGTTTGCTGTAAGCCCAGACGAGGAAGAAGAAATCATTGCCATTGAAATTAATCCACGAGTGTCTCGTTCTTCAGCATTAGCAAGTAAAGCTACGGGTTACCCAATTGCAAAGATTGCGGCTAAGTTGGCTTTAGGTTATCATTTAGATGAATTGAGTAATCAGATAACTAAATCTACTTCAGCATTATTTGAGCCAACTTTAGACTACGTTATTGTAAAAATACCACGTTGGAATTTTGATAAGTTTGAAGGATCAGACAGAACTCTAGGTCTTCAAATGAAAGCTGTTGGAGAAGTAATGGGTATTGGACGTTCTTTTCAGGAAGCATTACATAAAGCCACGCAATCTTTAGAGATAAAACGCAACGGACTTGGAGCTGATGGTAAAGGGTACAAAAATTATGACCAAATTATAGATAAGCTTACTCACGCAAGCTGGGATAGGGTTTTTGTACTGTATGATGCGATACAAATGGGAATTCCGTTAAGTCGTATTCACGATATCACAAAAATTGATATGTGGTTCTTAAAGCAGTATGAAGAATTGTTCCACTTAGAAAAAGAAATTTCGAAGTATTCCATTAATTCAATTGATAGAGAACTACTGCTTGAAGCCAAGCAAAAAGGGTATGGAGACCGTCAAATAGCACACATGCTTAAGTGTCTTGAAAGCGAAGTTTACAACAAGCGTAGAGAGCTCAAGATAAATAGAGTGTATAAGCTTGTAGATACATGTGCGGCTGAGTTTAAAGCTCAGACACCTTACTACTACTCAACGTTTGAAAGTGAAGTTGAAACTTCTGATGGACAAGTTTCTGTTGCCAATGAAAGCGTAGTTACTGATAAAAAGAAAATAATAGTTTTAGGATCTGGACCGAACCGAATTGGTCAAGGAATAGAGTTTGATTATTGTTGTGTACATGGTGTTTTGGCTGCCGCAGAGTGTGGCTACGAAACCATAATGATAAATTGCAACCCAGAAACGGTTTCAACCGACTTTGATATTGCAGATAAATTATATTTTGAACCTGTATTCTGGGAACATATTTATGATATTATTCAGCACGAAAAGCCTGAAGGTGTTATCGTGCAGCTTGGTGGGCAAACGGCTTTAAAACTGGCCGAAAAACTAGACCGTTATGGAGTAAAAATCATGGGTACAACCTTTCAGTCTTTAGATTTGGCTGAAGATAGAGGAAGTTTTTCAACTTTATTGAAAGAAAACAATATACCATATCCAAAATTTGATGTTGCTGAAACAGCTGACGAAGCCTTGGCAATTGCAGATGTTTTAGATTTTCCAATCCTTGTAAGACCATCGTATGTACTTGGAGGACAAGGCATGAAAATTGTAATTAATAAGCAAGAGTTGGAGGAACATGTCATTGATTTATTAAAATCTATTCCGGGAAATAAATTATTGTTAGACCATTACTTAGATGGTGCAATAGAAGCTGAAGCAGACGCTATTTGTGATGGGGAAAATGTGTACATTATAGGTATAATGGAACACATTGAGCCTTGTGGAATACACTCAGGCGATAGTAATGCGACTTTACCACCATTTAATTTGGGAGAGTTTGTAATGCAGCAAATTAAAGACCATACGAAGAAGATTGCTTTAGCACTCAATACCGTTGGTTTAATCAATATTCAGTTTGCTATAAAGGATGATACCGTTTACATTATTGAAGCAAACCCAAGAGCATCTCGTACGGTACCATTTATTGCTAAAGCTTACAAAGAGCCTTATGTAAATTATGCTACTAAAGTTATGTTGGGTGAAAAGAAAGTGACTGACTTTGAGTTTAACCCACAATTGGAAGGATATGCCATAAAGCAACCTGTGTTCTCATTCAACAAATTTCCTAATGTAAACAAGAAGTTAGGGCCTGAGATGAAGAGTACAGGTGAGAGTATACTATTCATTGAGAGTCTTAAGGATGATGAGTTCTATGATTTATACTCAAGGAGAAAAATGTATTTAAGTAAGTAATTGGCATAGTTTTGGCTAAATTTTAATAAAGTTTGCTATAAATTATTAACTTAGCTAAAAATTGTGTTATATGGTTAGAACTTTACTTACATTAATACTTGCTATAGTCTTTGTACCTATTTCTAATGCACAGGTAACTCTAAATCAAGTAGATGATTTTCAGGACGGTACTACTCAAGAGTGGCGAATAGGTGGAGCGGGTAATGCAACCAACGGTCCAATTAATGTTCCAAATGCTGGTCCAGCAGGTTCAGGAGATAATTGTTTACAGTACACATCCTTAGGTGGCAATGGAGTGGCCAGTAAAATGGTATTCTATTCTCAAAACCAACAATGGAGTGGTGATTTTACTAGTGAAGGTGTAGACCAGATAAGTATGGATGTTAATGTGCAAACTAACGATCTTAACTTAAGAATCGCCATGCAAGGTACCAATGGCACAAGGATATGCTCTACAAATTCCATTAATATTACTGCTGGTGGTTCATGGTCTAATATAACTTTTCCAATAACTGCTGGAGATTTTACAGTAGTTGGAGGTGGAGGAGATGCAGCTTCTGTTCTTTCAAGTGTTTTTACAGTTAGGATATTGAGTAGTTCTTCACCAACTTGGGATTTGCCAGATGTTATAGCTGCTACTATACAAGTCGATAACATAACAGCATCATCATCTCTAAGCATCACGGATTTTGAAAACAATAACGCAGAGTTTACCATTTCACCAAATCCATCTAAGAATAAGTTGAACGTGTTTTTACCTTCAAATGACGACATGAATATTGAAGTGTTTGATGTTCTTGGTAAACGTGTTTATAAAGGAATAATATCGCAAATCACATCTTCAGTCAATGTGTCTAATTGGAAGAGTGGTGTATATTTGGTAAGGGTATCTAATGACCAAGTTTCTCAAACCAAAAGATTTGTAAAACAATAGTTAACATCTTAAAAATAAAGAAAAAGTAATCTAGTTTTGGGTTACTTTTTTTGTTTTAGGTCGTTAGGTAAATTTATAGTTACTCGATAGTCTTTTAATTTGCTTAGGTAGTTTTCAAGAGAAAAATTACTATGGTCAAATTCCTCTTGTCTGTGCAGTTTTGTTTCAATACGTTTTAAGGCTTTTAAAAAACGTTTTACTTCCGTCTTATCGTTTAAAATTAGTCCCGGAACTGTAGTAGGATGTCCATCACTTGCTTTTGCCACCATAGTAAAGTAAGAAGAATTACAATGCTTTATATTTCCGGTCTGAATATTTTCTGCCTCTACTCTTATACCTATAACCATCGAAGTTTTGCCGACATAATTTACTGATGCCTTCATGGTCACCAGTTCACCAACTTCGATAGGATTTATGAAATCTACAGTATCTACAGAAGCTGTAACACAATAAGACCCAGAATGTTTAGAAGCACATGCAAAAGCAATCTGATCCATGAGATTCAAAATATAGCCACCGTGAATTTTACCACTAAAATTAGAATGTGATGGTAACATTAATTGCGAAATCTGTATTCTTGAAGCATCAACTGTTTTATACATAAATTTTTAGTTTTAAAAATAACAGACTCACTATTATAGCAATCCCAAAACTAAGTAACGTACCTATTAATATGTATTCTGTTAGTTTTCGCTCTTTAGTTGATGTTAAATCTCCAAATCTAAATACGGATTTAGCAGTAATTAAAAAACCGACGGCCTCCCAATGGCCTACAATAATGAAAATAAATACCAGCAACCGTTCTAAAATACCAATGTATTTTCCAGCATCCTTTAAGGATTCATTATCCTCGGTATATTTTGAAATATCCCATTTTGAAAATATAGTTTTCATTATTATGGAGGTGGGCTGTGTTAGAAATACTAAACAAATCAATAAAAATAGTACCGAGGTACTTATGGATAATGATGGTGTAATAGCATCATAGTACAGCATCATTGTTATAAAAAATAGTGCTACAATGTGCAGTATTTGATCTGCAAAAAAATAAAACCGTTTTGTTTTTTTGTTTTGTAGAAGAAGCTTAAGAGCATCAATAATTAAGTGTGAAGCACCTACAAGAAGAATTAAAAGCCAATATGATACATCCCAAATTAAAAGGAACATCAATACGAGATGTATAGCAATATGAACATATAGCCACTTAGATTTTAGTTTCTTTTTTTCTTTGTCCTTTACCCATTTTTTTGGCTGAAGAAAGAAATCCCCAAGAATATGGGCAAGAATGAGTTTTAAGACTATTATACTCATAATTGATCTATTTTTTCACTATACAGTTTTTTTAGTTCTAATATTTCGTCTAGATAGGCACGTTTTTGACGTTTGCTCACCGCATCTTGACTTATGCCAATAATTGTAGCTAATTCTTTCTGAATCATATTAGGATTTTCTAAACTAAGTTTTACTATTTCTGCAGAATTTACAGTCCAATTATCCATAGCAATGAGTGCTAGTCTAAAATAGAGATTCAATTCTTCATTAAGTGTAACATCTCTAGTTTTTATTTTTAGATTTATCTTTTCTTTTTTTAGGGTTTCAAATGTTTCACCCGAATATACAAATGCTTCACCATTAGATTCGCTTACATTTCTGCCTTCATAATCCTTAGTTCCTATACCAATTGACATCCTTACGTCTAAACCCTTTAAAGTTTTAATGCAAGATTTTATATAGACAGCATGTTCAAAACTATTATGGATATCCCTGCACTCGTATTGAAAACTATCTCCACGATAAATTTCATAGGAGTCATTATCAGATGATAGGGTATTAAGAGCATATTTTAATTGCTCTAACCAAATATTTTGGTCTTTAATATTTCTGGATCTTATGACATCTCCAGTTATAACACTAGTCATGAAAACATTATTTGTTTCAAATATATGCCTTTTTAATGGAATAATCTAATTTATTCCTTTAAAAAGGCATATTTTAAATTATGCCCTTATTAAGGAATGAATTAAATATCGTCCTCAGATGCGCGTTTTATAATGCTTTCAGGAAGTGCCTTTTTGGCTTTAGCACCCATTTTTTTGATGTTTTCTACTCTAGATATTAAATTGCCTTTACCATCAACCAGTTTATTCATGGCAGCAGAGTAATCACTTTTTGCGGCATCTAGTTTTTTCCCAACACCAGTTAGGTCAGCAACTAAACCCTCAAATTTATCATACAATGCACCAGCTTGCTTGGCAATTTCAATGGCGTTTTGCTGTTGCTTTTCGTTATTCCACATGGTATCTATGGTGCGCAATGTAGCCAAAAGGGTAGAAGGTGTTACGATAACAATGTTTTGCTCAAACGCTTTGTTGTAGAGTGTGTTATCTTCATTTATGGCAACTGCAAATGCAGGTTCTATGGGTATGAACATTAAAACAAAATCGGGTGACTCAATATCATATAAATCCTGATAGTTTTTAGCCGACAGCTGATCTACGTGTTTTTTAATAGAATTAACATGTGCTTTTAAATATAGCGCACGTTCGTCATCTTCGGAATTAACTAAACGCTCATAATCGGTTAGAGATACCTTAGAATCTATTATCATTTTTTTATTGTCAGGTAGATGTAACACCACATCTGGCATGACACGAGAACCATCTTCGCGTTGAAAATTTTGTTGTACAAAATATTCACGGTCTTTTTCTAAACCAGACTTTTCTAAAACACGCTCTAGCACCAATTCGCCCCAATTTCCTTGTGTTTTACTATCTCCTTTTAAAGCTTTTGTTAGGTTGGTAGCCTCTTTTGCCATTTGTTGGTTAAGATCTTTAAGACCTAATAATTGCTCTTTTAAAGCCGAGTGCATGCTTATGCTTTCCTTTTGAGAATCCTCGACTTTCTTTTCAAAGGTTTTTATCTTTTCTTCTAAAGGATTAAGAATGTTTTTAATATTCTCTTTATTCTGAATGGTGAATTTCTCAGACTTTTCATCTAGAATTTTAGAGGCCATCAATTCAAAATCCTTTCTGAGTTGTT
The DNA here is from genome assembly GCA_020435515.1 of Winogradskyella sp. Taxonomy (GTDB): domain Bacteria; phylum Bacteroidota; class Bacteroidia; order Flavobacteriales; family Flavobacteriaceae; genus Winogradskyella. The sequence continues at coordinate 7,270 of JAGQZO010000012.1, forward strand.
CTTGTTGTTTTGCAAGCTCTTCGTCTCGTTTTAAGTTTTGTTCCTGAAGGTTCTCGTACTCTGTATTTTTTCGAGATAATTCAGCATTCAAAAACTCTTTTTCTCTTCTGATGTCTTCACGTTCAGATTCAATTTTAGAAATATTTTGTTTGAGGTCGTTAATAGTTATACTTAATTGACTTTGACGTTCTTCTAAAGTACTTTGCTCGCTTTTGCTTTTTAGTTTTGTAAAAAGCATACCAAGGTAAGCACCAACAATGGCAGAAATAATAATGGCAATTAAGAGAATAAGTGTGTCGTTCATGTTTGTAAAAGAGAATTTATCAAAGATAAAGATTTAGTGTTAAGTCTATAGTGAGAAATTAGAAGAAAAGAGGGCTATTTCTTTACTCTAAAACTTCCAGATGTATTATCAAAAGAAATTAAATCATCTGGGAAAAGGGATTCAAAAATACCTTGAGAAATAAGGTTGCAAGGTTGATCATAAACAACATTTTCGCTTCGCATTACGATCATGGTGTTGCAAAGTTGAATGGCTAAGTCAATTTCGTGAGACGAGAACAAAATGGTTTTACCTGTTTCCTTTGTTAATTTTTGAAGTAACTTTAGAATATAGGCTTTATGGTACATGTCTAAATGTGTAGTGGGCTCATCTAAAATAATGATGTCTGTATCCTGCGCCAAAGCACGAGCTATCATTACTTTTTGTAGCTGACCATCACTTAGCTCGTAACATTTTTTGTTTCTGAGTTCTGAAATATTAACCAGCTTAAATGCGTTTTCAATAATGGTTATATCTTTTGAGGTTAAGCTGCCTACCCAATTGGTGTAAGGGTGTCTTCCTAAAGCAATAAGTTCGTAAACAGAGAGGTTTTTTGAAGTTAATGTTTCGGTTAAAACAATGCTCAATTGCTTAGCTAAATCTAAAGCCGATATGGATTTTAAGTCTTTATCATTTAAGAGTATTGTTCCAGATAATTCAGGTTGAACTTTAATGAGTGTTCTTAAAAGTGTAGATTTACCTATACCGTTAGCACCAACCAAACCGATAAGTTGTCCTTTTTTTAATTCAAAATTGATGTTTTCAGAAATGACAGTTTCTCCCTTTTTGGTCTTGTAACCAATGGAAAGATTTTTGGTTTTTAGGATGGTATTTGGTTTTTTAGTATTCAAGATATTAAAACAATTCTGTCATCCTGAACTTGATTCAGGATCTCATTAGATTCCGCATCAAGTGCGGAATGACAAGTTACGTTTTTCATTTTCATTTAAAACATCATTTTTCGTTGCCTCACCAACAGCCAAATCACCACTGGCGCCCCAACCAAAGCAGTTATGGCATTAATGGGTAAGGTATAATCGCTACCGGGAACTTGCGCTATGCTATCGCAAATAAGCATAACAATAGCACCAAACAAGAATACTGCTGGTAATAAAACTTTATGATTAGAAGTCTTAAAAATTTGGCGTGTTAAGTGCGGAATGGCCAAACCGATAAACGCAATTGGTCCTGCAAAGGCTGTAATGGTTCCAGCAATTAAACTTGTGGCCAAGATGATAATAAATCGGCTTTGTTTAAGATTAATACCCAAGCTTTTTGCATAATTTTCGCCCAGTAACAAACTGTTTAAAGACTTTATAGACATCATACTTAAAACCATACCAATAAGGTAAATTAAAAAGAAAATGCTCAATTCTTGCCAAGACAAATTACTTAAACTTCCAAAACCCCAAAAAATGTATTGTTGCAATTGTTCTGCTGAACTAAAATACGATAACACACTTACTACTGCAGCAGTAATGCTACCAAACATTAAGCCGATAATGAGAATAGCCATGGTATCTCTAACTTTATGAGAAACAGCTAAAACGGCTAATAACACTAAGAAACTTCCAACACTTGCAGCAATAACAATACTCCATTTAGAAACCAAAGCCGTAGCAAAGAATCCACCAAACAGACCAGAACCTAAAATTATTAAAGCGACACCAAGGCTGGCACCAGAGGTAATACCTAAAACAAACGGACCAGCTAACGGATTTCTAAATAAGGTTTGCATTAATAATCCTGAAATGCCCAATCCAGAGCCTACCAAAATAGCAGTTATAGCTTTAGGTAATCTGTAGTTGGTAATGATGATTTCCCATGTAGTGTTATCGATATTGCCAAAAAGACTTCCTATAATACTTCTTAAAGGAATGTTTACCGACCCTAAACTTATGTTAATAAAGAAACAGGCTATGAGTAGTATTAGAAGCAACGCATACTGAAATTGATATGTCTGTGAATTTTGCAATTAATTTAAAGGTTTAAAGAAATGAGGAATGTAGTTTTCCAAGAGATTTGGATGGCATATTTTGATGATGTCTTTTAGAACCAAATCGGGTCTTGCTGTACCCAATTCATAATAGGTAACTCCACCAGTGGCACCAGTAGTGTTTGTAAATGAATAAATTGATTTATTCTTAAATGCATCAAGGTTGGTGTATAGCTCACTTGCTTCTTCAAGTTGTTCATAGCTAGAGTAGTAGGATGGACTCAACCAAATATCGGCCTGTTGTGCTTTTTCTAGAACAACTTCTAAACTTAGAGCCAAGCTGCCATTTCCAGAAGTGTCGCTCCATAAGTAATTAACATTAGCATCTTTTAAAAATTGTGCTTCTGGACTAGAGCCACTTGGTAAATACCAAACCTCTTTGTGCATGGCACCACTTAAAATTGTTGGCTGTTCTTTTGCGTTAGCAGCTATTTTTGTAGCCTCTAAATAGTCACTTTCAATGTTATTAAAGATAGAATCTGCTTCTTTTTCTTTATTGAACAACACTCCAAAAAACTTAATCCATTCCGCTTTAGCTAGTGCTGAAGACTCTACCCAATCACCATTGTAAATTACAGGAATACCAGCTTTTTTAATGGTTTCAAAAGTTTTGTTGACACCATCCACACCAAATCCGATAACAATGTCTGGGTTGAGTTCTAACAACACTTCTGTATTAATACCCTCATTTTTACCAAGTTCTCTAACCAAACCATCGTCTATACGTTTTCTGGTTTTTTCTGATGAAATATAATCTGTTCCTGGAAATCCTACTAAAGTTTGCTCCACACCAAGTAACTCTAAAGCTGGTATATGTGTTGTTGAAGTGACTACAATTTTATTGATGCTATCAGATATAATTCCATCATAGTCATCATTTGAAAAGGTCATTTTAGCCAACTGTTTTTTTGAGGCAATAAGATATTTATATGTTTTTTTAGCTTCTGGCCAAGGGTTTTTTATGGTTAATACTTTATAATCAGAATAATCTTCAAACGTAAAACCTTCAGTATATTTTAGCTTAGAAGTTTTAATCTCTTGGCTAGGCAATTCTTGTTTTGAAGTATTGTCTTTACAAGAAAAACTGATAATAAATAACAAAAGGAATAGATAAAGCTTTGTATGTAACTTAAGTGACTTTGTATGGCAGTGGTTCTTCATAATTTTGTAAAAACTTCAATAATGAGAGGCGATTCAAATTTAACCATATATATTGTTGCAGGAGTTATAATAGCACATTTTTTAGTGGGTTTCATTTATCTTATGTACAAGATGAACAAGAAAAAAGACGAATAAACTTTTCAATTTTTAAGATTACACTATTTTTGCGACGAAATCTGGTTTTGTTCAATTATTTATTGAATGAATTAAAAGGGAATTTGGTGAAAATCCAAGACTGTTCCCGCAACTGTAAGCTATAAAGCTTGTTGTTACCTTCAATGTCACTGGAAGTTATCTTCTGGGAAGACCAACAACAAGACGCAAGTCAGGAGACCTGCCAATTTCAAACAAAGAAGTCAAACTTTCGGGATAAAAGTTTACTCGGTAATTGAGCTTTAGGTCTTTTTTAATACCCTTTCTCAGTATCGCTGTATGTTCTCTCGAACAATTAATGTATGAAATGAACAAAACAAAACTGTTTTGTAGCATGCTCTGTATGGGTATGTTATCAATTGGATCTTCACAAATTGAGCAAGATTCAGTAAATGTTGAACAACTTGATGAAGTTGTATTATCAGACTCACGGTTTGCATTAAAACGTGAAAATTCTGGTAAAGTAATCACAAAAATCACCGCCCAAGAATTAGAAAAATCACAAGGGCAATCCGTTGCAGAAATTATTGGTAGAACAGTTGGTGTAGAAATTAACGGTGTAAGAAGTAATGCCGGACAAAACCTTAGTTATTTTATTAGAGGGGGACGGAATCGCCAAGTATTAATTATGATTGATGGAGTGCAGCTTACAGATCCATCTCAAATTGCAAATGATTACGATTTGCGTTTTCTCAATGCAGATCAAATTGAATCTATTGAAATTTTAAAAGGTGCCTCAAGTACCCTATACGGGACCGGAGCGGCAACGGCAGTCATTAATATTAAGTTAAAGGAAGCTTCTAAAAAAACATTCAATCTTAATTTAAGAAGTACCATCGGTACTAATCAATCTTCTGATGAAGACGACTATGCATTAGAAGACTTTAGAAACAGTATTTCGGTAGATGGAAGCGTGGGTAGTTTTTACTACCTCGCAAGTTTTGGGCAACAGTTTACAGATGGTTTGTCGGCTATTGAAAATGGCACTGAATCCGATGCCTTCAATAGTTATAATGGTAATCTTAAGTTGGGTTACAGGTTTAATAATACTTTTAAACTGAATGCTTATGGAAGTTTTGATAACTTCAAAACAGATTTTGATGATAGTTTCGGAAGACTAGATGCTGATAATGTATCGGTATCTAAACAATACCGTTTAGGCTTCTCGCCAGAGTTTACTTATAATAAAGGAAGTATTATTGTAAATGCAGCCTATAACGATGTGGAACGAGAAATAGAATCCAATTTTCCTTCACTATTTAATGCACAGAGTATTGTTGTAGATGTCTATAACCGTTATAATTTTAATGATACCTTTTATACGGTTTTAGGTCTGAATTATCAAGATAATCAGATGGAAAGTTTCTCTATTCCTTTTGGAGAAACAGATTTTAGCCAAGCTATAAATCCTGATAACGCACAATTTACAATCACAGACCCTTATGCTAATGTGGTTTATGTTTCAGATTTTGGTCTGAACATTAATGCTGGGTTAAGATTGAATAATCATAGCGAGTATGGTAGCCATTTGGTGTATAGTCTTAATCCATCATACAAGGTTAATTTGGATTTTGGGTATATTAAAGGGTTGGCAAGTTATAGCACGGCCTTTATAACGCCATCATTATTTCAACTTTTTGAGCCAAGTTTTGGTAATCCAGACCTAGAACCAGAAGAAAACCAAACCATTGAGGTTGGAGTAGAAGTGTCGATAAATGATAAAGCAACATTTAGTCTTGTCTATTTTAATAGAAATGAAGACAACTTCATAGATTTTGTAGATACAGGTAGTTTTGTTTTTCAATATCAAAATATATCAACATCCTTTACAGCAAGTGGTTTAGAATTTGTGGTTCAGGCAAAAATTGTTGAAGGATTAAATTTTAATTTAAATGCGGCTTATACCTCTGTTGATGAAGATTTAAATTTAAGAATCCCAGAAATAAAGGTAAATGCTAGAGTTGATTATACGTTTTCAAAACAAACGCAGATGAGCCTCTCTTACCAATATAATGACGAACGTGAGGATACTTTTTATAATAGCTCAACATTTGAAAATGAAATAGTGACTTTAGAATCTTACGGTTTGCTAGATTTTTATGTAAGTCATTCAATATTAAAAAATAAACTATTACTTTTTGCTAACGTTACCAATATTCTTAATGAAGATTATCAAGAATTATTTGGGTTTACTACGAGAGGAAGAGGTGTTAATATTGGATTTAATTTAAATCTATAAGGAAAAAAAAATGCCGCTTTTAAAAGCGGCATTTTTTTAGTCTATATACATGGTCTGTTGAAGAGTTGATGTATTAACACTTATAAGTTTTGATTGATCAATCGGCTGGTGGAATGGTCTACCCAAACCTAGTATATTATCAATAGCAGCAGCAAGTAAGGGTTCGTTTACATCGCCTAATGTGCCTAATGTATTTGGTCGTTCTGATAATTCAATATTTGGCGTTAGTCCATTAGAAGGTACAAGTTCATCATTAACATTTGTAGAGTTTGCTATTAATGGTTGTAGTGCATAAGTATGATTTGGATTAACATTCTCAAATGCTAAGTTTGGTGAATCGTAAACAGTAACTGAGGCTTGTGTTTTTCCAACAGTGTTTTCACCAATAACAACGACATCTATATATGCGCCAAGACTATTGATTACCAATTCACTCGCAGAAGCTGTTCTTCTGTTAGTCGTAAGCACATAAACCCTAGATAAATTTAGACTATTGATTGCTCCTAAACCTTCAATAGTATTTGTAAACAGATAATCTCTATTATTATCTTGTAGGTTTTCATTGTAAAATAATCTAGAATATACCTGACCCGTAAATTGTCCGGTTACCATACTTCCTAAATAAGCAGCTGTTTGTATTGAGCCACCACCATTGTATCTCAAATCTAAGACCAATTCATCTACACCATCAGCTAAAAAACCAGCAAAAGCATTATTAAGAGCATCATTAAAGTTGCTATTAAACCCATTGTACATTAAATAGGCTACCTTACTATTATCCTCCAATGTTATGGTTTCGGCAATATGTACTGGATTTTCTGTATACTGAACTTTGTTTAAAGTCGCACTCTCACCATTTAGAGTAACTGTGTCATCACTTGTATCGGGAGTATTATTGTCATCATAATCGGCGAAATTTAAAGTATAAGTATTCTGAGAGAGTAGGTTTGAGAAGTTTGTGTCTGTTAAATCGTTTCCGTCTACTGCTCTAAAAATCATGCCTCTTTGTAATCCTAAATTATCGGCAACACTGTTGTTTAGGACTAAAGTAATAACACCATAAACTTGAGAACTTCCTTCAGAAATTCTATATAAATTAAATTCTATTCCATTGCTCAGACTAATGCCTTGTTGTGCATTTTGCAGGTCAAAATAATTATCTACAATTATACTAAACCTGTCAACTGTTTCAGGTAAATATTTCAAAGATTCAAACAATTCTTCAGGTGAATCAAAGCTGTTTAAATAAAGAGAGTAAGCTTCATTATCAACAAATCTATCATCAGCCAAATCAGGAACATCGGATTTATACAAGTAAACAGCATTCATGGCCTTCCAAACAAAGTCATTGATTTCTGACGTTGCAACAAGACTGTCATCTTGGTCTTCAAAACAGCTGGTTACAGTTATGCCTAGAACTAATGCTAGAGTGATTGATTTGATGAAATTTTTTTTCAAGTTTTCCATAGTATTTTTTCTTAAATGTAGCAATACGTTATAGTATGTCTGTAAAACTCTAAATTTACTTACATTATTATAAATAAAAAAACTTTGTAACAAATTGTAATGTGTATCGTCGTAATGTTGAAGGTCTATAAAAACACCTTTAACCACCAATCAAAAAAGTAATGAAGCAGGCAGATTTTGTAAGCTTAGTAATGCCATTTAAGGATAAAGTATTTCGTTTAGCCAAGCGTTTATTGGTTTCTCGAGAAGAAGCTGAGGATGCTACACAAGAAATACTGTTGAAATTATGGAATAATAAAGAGAAGATTGAAGATTATAAAAATGTTGAAGCCTTCTCTATGACAATGACAAAGAATTTTTGTTTGGATAGACTAAAATCTAAGCAAGCACAAAATCTGAAAATTGTTCACAGTAATTATACGGATAACAATTCGTCGTTGCAAAAACAAGTTGAAGCTAAGGATAGTTTAGACTGGGTATCTCGAATAATGGAAGATTTACCCGAACAACAAAAAATAATAGTACAGCTAAGAGATATAGAGCAGTACGATTTTGCTGAGATAGCCAAAATGTTAGATATGAATGAAACAGCAGTGCGTGTCAATCTATCGAGAGCAAGAAAAACAATAAGAGAAAAATTAACTAATACACATAGATATGGTATTAAATAATATAGAAAAATTAATAGAAAAGTATAATAATGCTGAGACAACGTTGGCAGAAGAAACTCAACTAAGAGATTATTTTACAAGTAATGACGTTGCACCGCATTTAGAACATTACAAACCAATGTTTACATACTTTTCTCAAGCACAGCAAGAACAGTATACCAAAGACGTTCCATTAAAACCTAAGAGAACAAAAATGTATCAATGGATTTCTGTCGCAGCAGTTACGGTTCTTATGTTAGGTTTTATTATTCCGCAGGTTCTTGGTCCTTCACAAGAAGAGTTAAGACAAAAAGAATTGGCAATGGAAACATATAATAAAACTATGGAGGCTTTAAGTTTAGTTTCAATAGGAATGAACGAAGGTAAAGAACAACTTAATTCATTGGCCTTAGTTTCTGAAAACCTAAATCAAGGGATAGAAGAGGCTAGTAGACTAAATGAGTTTTCAAAAGCAACAAATAGAATATTTAAAAACAAGTAAAAACACACAAATTAGAGAATCATGAAAAAAGTAATTGTAATAATCGCGCTTATTTTAGCACCAATGCTTTCAGGAGCACAGAGTATCTTCGATAAATATGAAGACATGTCCGAAGTAACATCTATTGTCGTTACACAGAAGGCGTTCAGAATGCTAGCTACTATAGATTTGGATGTTGATGATCCGGAAGCAAAGGAATTTATGGAAATGGTAAAAAAGATAACAGGACTTAAAGTTTTTACCACAGGAGATGAAAAAATATCTACTGATATGAAAGCTACTGTAGATAAGTATCTAAAATCTTCTGATCTTGAAGAGTTAATGCGTATTAAAGACGGAGAGCAAACCGTTAAGTTTTATGTTAAGGAAGGAAAAGATGAAAATCATGTAAAAGAATTATTAATGTTCGTTACTGGACTAAAAGAACTTACAGAAGGGCAGGACATAGAAATTAACGGTAAAAAACGTGAGATAGAAACGGTTTTACTTTCACTTACAGGAGATATCGATTTAAGACAGGTATCTAAAATTACAAATCAAATGGATATTCCAGGTGGCGAGCAGTTGAAAAAGGCTGGCGAAAAAGGTAAAGAGTAA
>JAGQZO010000013.1:0-4849 GCA_020435515.1 Winogradskyella sp.
AACCACCACTACGCTTTAAATCGTCTGCCATTTTATTTGTAGGCACAGTGATAGCAGTATAGAAATACGTGAAAATTATAATTAATACTGCAAAGACAACATTATACCAAAATCCGAATAAATCAGAAAATTGAGTTTGCAGCCATTGTCCTACAGATGAATCTTTCATAAAATCCATACCACCAATTAATCCTGGAACAAACATGATAGCTTGTGCAAATATGATTGGCATTACTCCTGAAGCATTAAGTTTAAGAGGAATGTATTGTCTTGATCCAAATACATTTTTCTCATAGCCACCAGATTGTGTTCTTCTAGCATATTGCACTGCAATTTTACGAACAGCCATTACCAACATAATAGATAGTAGTATGATTACAAACCAGATAACCAATTCTATAAGAATCATGATTAATCCTCCGTTTGATTCAGTAACTCTTGCAGCATATTCTTGAATAAATGATTGTGGTAAAGTAGCAATAATACCTACCATAATTAATAATGAAATACCATTACCAATACCTTTATCAGTTATTTTTTCACCAAGCCACATTGCAAAAATACAGCCAGTTACTAATATCACTATAGAAGAGAAGTAGAACAAACCTCCTTGACCTAATAAAAATGCTTCTTGTGGAATACCCAATGATGGTAAACTTACTAAGTATCCTGGAGCTTGCACCAAACAGATTGCTATTGTTAACCAACGTGTAATTTGTGTGATTTTCTTTTGCCCACTTGCTCCTTCTTTTTGTAGTTTTTGTAGATACGGAATTGCTATTCCCATTAACTGCACTACAATTGACGCTGAAATATAAGGCATAATACCTAAAGCGAATACAGATGCGTTTGCAAATGCACCACCTGTAAAGGCGTTGAGTAAACCTAGCAATCCTTGTTGAGTATTCTCATCAATTACTCCTAATTTACTTGCATCTATACCAGGAAGAACAACTTGTGCTCCAAAACGATAAACTAAAAGCATTCCTAAAGTAAGAATGATTCTATCTTTTAGTTCCGTTATTTTCCAAACATTTTTTAAAGTCTCTATAAATTTCATTGTCTAGTTGGGTTCTTATAAAGTTACAGCTTCTCCTCCAGCAGCTTCAATTGCAGCTTTTGCTGAAGCAGTAAATTTATGAGCTGTTACAGTTAATTTAGATTTTAATTCGCCACGTCCTAAAATTTTAACTAGGACATTTTTGCTAGTTAAACGTAGTGCTACCATTGTTTCTAAATCAATTGAATCTTTAATTTTCTTTTCGTCAACCATTTGTTGCAAAGTGTCAAGATTTACACCTTGATATTCTTTACGGTTAATGTTTGTAAATCCAAATTTAGGTACACGTCTTTGAAGTGGCATTTGTCCACCTTCAAAACCAAGCTTTTTAGAATAACCTGAACGAGATTTAGCTCCTTTGTGACCACGAGTTGCAGTTCCACCTTTTCCTGAACCTTGTCCACGTCCTACTCTTTTTCCTTGATTTTGCACAGAACCTTCTGCTGGTTGTAAATTACTTAAGTCCATTGTATCTTATTATTTTGATTCCTCTACGGAAACTAAATGTTTAATTTTATTTACCATACCAAGGATATTTGGCGTGGCATTATGCTCTACAGTTTGTCCAATCTTTTTTAAACCTAGAGCTTCTAAAATTAGCTTTTGGTTCTTCGTACGATTGATCGCACTTTTTTGTTTTGTTACTTTTATCTTAGCCATCGTATCCTTAATTATCCGTTAAATACTTTTTCTAAAGAAATTCCTCTATCCTTAGCAATTGTTTTTGCGTCTCTTAATTGTAATAAAGCATCAAAAGTAGCTTTAACCACGTTATGAGGGTTAGATGATCCTTGAGATTTTGATAATACATCATGTACACCAACTGCTTCAAGTACTGTTCTTACAGCACCTCCAGCAATTACTCCTGTACCAGGAGCTGCAGGAATGATGTTAACTCTTGCTCCACCAAACTTTCCTTTTTGTTCGTGAGGCAATGTACTTTTAATAAGTGGAATACGAACTAAGTTTTTCTTAGCATCTTCAACGGCTTTTGCTATTGCACTAGCTACGTCTTTAGATTTTCCTAAACCATGTCCTACTACACCAGCTTCGTCACCAACTACTACTATAGCTGAAAAACCGAATGCACGACCACCTTTTGTTACTTTAGTAACTCTTTGTACACCAACCAAACGATCTTTAAGATCTAATCCGCTTGGTTTTACTAATTCTGCACTTTTATATTTTTGATACATAATTTTCTTAGAATTTAAGTCCTGCTTCTCTTGCTCCTTCGGCTAATGATTTTACTCTGCCATGATATAAATATCCACCTCTATCAAAAGAGATCGTTTCAACACCAGCTTTTATAGCTTTTTCAGCTAAAGCTTTACCAACTAAAGCAGCTATTTCGGTTTTGTTTCCTTTTGCGGCAGCAATGTCTTTATCTCTTGATGAAGCTGCACTGATTGTTTTACCAGATACATCATCAATGATTTGAGCATAGATTTCTTTGTTGCTTCTAAAAACAGACAATCTTGGTCTGGCTTCTGTACCAGAAACAATCTTGCGGATTCTGTTTTTTATTCTCTGTCTTCTTTCGTTCTTTGTTAATGCCATAACTAAATTATTAAGCTGATTTACCTGCTTTTCTTCTAATTTGCTCACCAACAAACTTAATACCTTTTCCTTTGTAAGGTTCTGGTTTACGGAAGCCACGTATTTTTGCTGCAACCTGACCAACTAATTGCTTGTCGTGTGATGTTAATTTTACAATTGGGTTTTTCCCTTTTTCTGAAATTGTTTCAACTTTAACTTCTGGAGCTAAGTCTAAAATGATATTATGAGAAAACCCTAAAGCTAAATCTAATTTTTGTCCTTGATTGCTTGCTCTGTATCCAACACCAACTAATTCTAATTCTTTAGTCCATCCTTTTGATACACCTTGAATCATATTTTTTATCAATGCTCTGTACAGACCATGCTTAGCTTTTTGATCTTTATTGTCAGAAGAGCGTGTTACTAATACATTACCCTCTTCAACTTTAATACTTACAGCATCAAAATCTTGGGTTAACTCTCCTAATTTACCTTTAACAGTCACAACATTGTCTTTGATGTCTACTGTTACGCCTTCTGGAATGGCTACTGGATTATTTCCTATTCTTGACATTTCTTATCGGCTTTTTATTAGTAAACGTAACATAAAACTTCGCCACCAACATTCTCTCTTTGAGCTTGTTTTGCAGTCATAACACCGTGTGATGTTGAAACGATTGCAATACCAAGACCATTAAGAATACGTGGAAGTTCGTCTGAACCAGCATACTTACGTAGACCAGGTTTACTTATTCTTTGAATTTTCTTGATTACAGGTTCTTTAGTTTCTTTAGTATATTTCAAAGCTATTTTAATGGTGCCTTGTACTGTAGAATCATCAAACTTGTAACTTAAAATATATCCTTGTTCGAATAATATTTTAGTGATTTCTTTCTTTAAATTAGATGCTGGAATCTCTACCACTCTGTGGTTAGCACGCACTGCGTTTCTAATTCTTGTTAAATAATCCGCAATTGGATCTGTATTCATATCTATTAATTTGCGGTAGTGGTTTTCGGTTTTTTTACCGAACCTAATACCAATTTATAATTCTTTTTTTACCAGCTTGCTTTCTTAACACCTGGGATTAACCCTTGATTTGCCATTTCACGGAAAGTTACACGTGAAATTCCAAAAGTTCTCATGTAACCTCTAGGTCTTCCAGTTAATTTGCAACGGTTGTGCATACGAACTGGAGAAGCATTTTTTGGTAACTTTTGTAATGCTTCATAATCTCCAGCTTCTTTTAAAGCTTTACGTTTTTCAGCATACTTTGCTACTGTTTTAGCTCTTTTTACCTCGCGGGCTTTCATTGATTCTTTAGCCATATCTTAGTTCTTTTGAAAAGGTAATCCTAATTCTGTTAATAATGATTTCGCTTCTTTATCTGTTTCAGCAGATGTTACAAATGTAATATCCATACCAGAGATTCTATTTACCTTATCGATATTGATCTCAGGAAAAATGATTTGTTCGGTAATTCCTAAATTGTAATTACCTCTACCATCAAAACCTGTAGCTTTGATACCATTGAAGTCTCTAACTCTTGGTAATGCAGATGTTACTAAACGATCAAGAAATTCGTACATTCTTTCTCCGCGTAACGTAACTTTAGCACCAATAGGCATTCCTTTACGTAATTTAAATGATGCAACATCTTTTTTAGATATTGTTGCAACTGCTTTTTGTCCAGATATTTTTGTCATCTCGTCTATTGCGTAGTCGATTAACTTTTTATCTGCAACCGCAGCACCAACACCTTGAGATATAACTATCTTTTGTAGTTTTGGAACTTGCATTACATTCTCATATCCGAATTCTTCTGTAAGAGCAGACACTACTTTGTCTTTGTACTCTTGTTTTAATCTTGGAGTATAAGCCATAACTATATTACTTCATTAGATTTTTTAGCGAATCTTACTTTATTATCGCCTTCCATTCTAAACCCTACTCTAGTTGTTTCTCCTTTTGAAGTTAACAACGAAAGATTAGAAATTTGAATAGCTGCTTCTTTTTCTACGATTCCTCCTTGAGGGTTTTGTGCACTTGGCTTCATGTGTTTTTTTACCATGTTCACACCTTCAACAATCGCTTTGTTTTTATCTTTGAACACAGTTAATACTTTACCTTCAGTACCTTTGTGGTCTCCTGCGATAACTTTTACTGTATCTCCTGATTTTATTTTAAGCTTTCCCATCTTATTATTTTTGTATTAAAGCACTTCTGGTGCTAATGATACAATTTTCATGA
>JAGQZO010000013.1:4863-5882 GCA_020435515.1 Winogradskyella sp.
TATCACGAAGTTCTCTTGCTACTGGTCCGAAAACACGCGTTCCTCTCATTTCTCCTGTTGGATTTAATAGAACACAAGCGTTGTCGTCAAATCTGATGTATGATCCATCAGGTCTTCTAACTTCTTTTACAGTACGAACAACTACTGCTGTCGAAACTGCACCTTTTTTAATGTTTCCATTAGGTGTAGCATCTTTTACAGAAACAACAATTTTGTCTCCTACAGAAGCATATCTTCTTTTTGTGCCACCTAGAACACGAATGGTCAATACCTCTTTTGCTCCAGTGTTATCAGCTACTTTTAATCTTGATTCTTGTTGTACCATAATTACTTAGCTCTTTCAATTATTTCTACTAGTCTCCAACACTTAGATTTACTTAAAGGTCGTGTTTCCATGATTCTTACAGTATCTCCTTCGTTACAGTCGTTTGTTTCGTCGTGTGCAACATATTTTTTTGTTTTTAACACGAACTTTCCATACATAGGATGTTTTACTTTTTTCACTTCAGAAACCACAATAGATTTCTGCATTTTGTTACTTGTAACAACTCCTATACGTTCTTTTCTTAAGTTTCTTTTTTCCATCTTTCAGCAGAATACAATTATTGTACTTCTCTTTTAGTTAATTCCGTTGCAATTCTTGCCACTACACGTCTTACAGCGCGTAACTGAATTGGATTTTCAAGAGGAGATATTGCATGAGCCATTTTTAGGTCAGCATAACTCTTTTTTGTCTCACCAAGTTTTTCTTGTAACTCAGCTGTAGATAATTCTTTAATTTCTGATTGTTTCATAATATCAATAAATTAAGCTTCGAAATCTCTAGCGATTATAAACTTAGTTTTAACTGGAAGTTTTTGTGCAGCCAATCGTAATGCTTCCTTAGCAATATCGAGAGATACTCCACCTACTTCAAATAACATTCTCCCTGGTTTTACCACTGCTACCCAATATTCTACAGCACCTTTACCTTTACCCATACGTACTTCAAGAGGTTTCTTTGTAATAGGCTTATCTGG
>JAGQZO010000014.1:0-41972 GCA_020435515.1 Winogradskyella sp.
TTTTTCATGAATTTTCTTTTAAATCTTTTTTTGATATCGAGCATTATTAAACAAATGCCCATTATGGGCTATCAAAAATTATTCCGAAGCCAAAGCTATGGTTTTATTTGTTTTTTCATTTCTTCAACAATATTATATGCTGCTGGACAAATCGCTATATTCTTTAGTGTTAAGTTAGAAATTTGCTGAAATTTTTTACGATCTGTATGCGGAAATTCTCTACATGCCTTTGGTCTTACATCATAAATCATACAGTAATTTTCTGCATCTAAAAACGCACAAGGCACAGATTGCAACACATAATCATTATCCTCATCTACTCGTAAATAGGCATCAATAAATTGCTGTTCTTTCATTTTGAAAGATTTAGAAATTCGCTGAATATCCTTATCCGTAAACAAAGGCCCTGTGGTTTTGCAACAATTAGCACATTTCAAGCAATCTGTACGCCTAAACTCTTCCTCATGCAATTCTTGCATTATGTAATCTAATTGCTTTGGAGGCTTTTTTCTAAGTTTAGCAAAGAAAGTTTTGTTTTCCTTATGCTTATCTTTGGCCAACTTTGGTAGAGTATTGATTTGGTTTTGCATATTGTAAAAATACAAATTTACTTGTCATTACGAGGAATGAAATGACGTGGTAATCTCAAAAATGCAACCTAAAATTAGCAGATTGCTACGCTCTGCTCGCAATGACAACATTTATGATGAAAGACATCTTTGGAAAAGCCTTGTTAGACTATCAGAATGATAAGTATTCTGAAGACATTATCACATGGACCAACATTTCGGACAAAGATGTATTACCACTTCCTTATTTATTCAGAAATTATTCTGAAATGCCCAAACTAGAGCAAAAGGCTTTACAGCTAAGCAAAGGTAAAATTCTAGATGTGGGCTGTGGCACAGGTAGTCACTCGCTTTGGCTACAAGAAAAGGGTTTTGATGTAAAAGGGATTGATAGCTCAAAGGGCGCTATAGACGTTTGTAAACAACGAGGTATAAAAAATGTAGAAGACAAAGCGCTTTTAGAAGAAACAGATACGTTTGATACCATTCTACTTTTGATGAATGGTACTGGTATTTTTCAGGAAATAATTCAGGTTGCGAAGTATCTCAATCACCTAAAATCCCTATTGAATCCTAATGGGCAAATCTTAATTGACTCTTCTGATATTGCTTATATGTACGAAGATGAGGATGGTGGTACCTGGTTAGATTTAAATAGCGGCTATTATGGTGAGCTTGATTATTTCCTCAGCTATAAAGGTGAAGAAGAAGCACCTATGAAATGGCTATACCTCGATTTTGAAACCCTAAAAACGGCATGCCACACTGTAGGTCTTAAATGCGAAAATGTTATGGATGGCGAGCATTTTGATTATTTAGCGAAGCTAACCTTCAATCACAAACAATTTGAATTATAATATTCTGCTATTTTTAATAAATCGCTTCTTCCAAATTGTTTCTTTTCAAGCTTGACAACAAGACTAGGGCAATCTTCAAAATACTCAATTGCTCTATTTTTAAAAGATTTTAATTCTATTAGACTAAAACCAACAGCTGGTTCACCTTCTCTCATAAACAAAGTCTCAATAATGGCTTTCATTTTTGGCTCATGAGAGTCAGTTAATGAGCGTTTTAAAACGTTGACCTTACCCTTTTCTACCAACTCTGCAAAACCAAATTTAGTCTTCTTTTCGTTTTTGGCTATTGAAACAAACAAAGCACTACGTTTTTTTTTCGTTATTTTTCCTCTTGCTTTCTTTGAGTTTATAACGTCAAATCTAATACTATCTACATCCTTTGCTGAAATCTTTTGACTAGGTTTATTTCGTTCAGTTTTATAGCGCATTTTTTCATTTCCACCTTCACCAAAGGTACCTTTTCCTGCATAATAAAATCTAACCAATCCTTCTTTAACTGTACCATCCTTTAAATAAATTTTACCATTTCCCCATTCTTCATATTGGGCATTCACACTAAATGAAAGGCTTAATAAAATAAAAAGTAATTTTAGCTTCATAAATTTTAATCTATTTGTTTTTAAAAGTAAGAAATAATATAAGACCCTGAAACAAGTTCAGGGTGACAGCTAACTTTAAAAATCAAACTGATAGGTAGCACCTGCTAAAGACTGCATTTCTACTCACTTCGACTTCGCTCAGTGACCATCGCTCAATGACCACATTTCGGCTTCGCTCAGTGACCAGTTATAACAATATGTATTGTATAATGTTGTAATTTAGAAATCGAATTGGTATGTAGCTCCTATTAATGCTTGTATGCCTTGTACTGGGAAATTCAAATAACGTTCATAATCCTGGTTAAGGATGTTATTCACTTTTCCAAATACAGATAATTGGTCGTTTATCTTATAGCCTAAATGGGCATTAGCATCAAAATAACTATCTAAAGTTATTACAGGACTTGGGTTTTGCGGAATCAACGTAGCAACCAAATCTTGTTGGTCTTTTCGTTCTCCAACATACATCGCACTAGCACCAGCGTACCATTGCTCGGATATTTGTAAGTCCATAAAAATGGAACCTGTCACATTTGGTAAATTCCAAGCTTCTGCCTCATTATCCATACTGTAGTTGAAATACTCTCCTTTAAAACCAAGTGTAAAGTTTCTATTCACATCAATATTTAACTCACCTGCTACCGAAAACGTAGTCACATCATCATACACAACACCAAAAGAGTTGCCATATTGGTAATCTGCTGTGGCATCTCCTCTGGCATCATTCGCCTTAAAAAGTGCTTTGTTTTCCTCAGCATAATAGTTTCCTTTTACGTTATAACTCACGTTGTTAGACAGCTTTCCTTTTAAACCCAAAAAGCCTTTATAACGTTGATCTGTTGGTGCAATGAGTAAGGTAGGAGAAACAAATGGGTTCTCGGTTGCAAAATCATAGTAAGAGTTTTGTTGCAGTTCACCTGTAACACCACCATAGGCAATTAAAATATCGTCTACCAAACGATACGACGCATCAATATTTGGATAGATAAAAAACTTGTTATCGCTAAATTCCGTATCGTTAAGATAGACTAATCTTACACCTAGATTTACCGTTAAATCGTCTTGGGTTAATTGATACGACGGAGATAAGCCAAAAGTTACATTTCCATAATTTATTTGACCTAAATCATTATAATCCATATCAAAACTTCCACCTATATAATCGATGTAAAGCTCCGTATTGATAGCTTCTCCTTGCACAGGAATATCGAAGCCTGCTTTAGCTACAAAACGGTTTTCACCAGAATCTTGATTATCACCAAAGCGTCTAAAACGTACACTACCATCGTTGATAATAGCATCGTCAAAATTTAATTTCCCACCTAAATAAAAACTATTAAAGGTATGACTTGGGTCTATTAGATCTGCTTCTGTTTGTCCAAAGAAATTTTGTGGTAAACCATACCAGTTGTATGTCATTAAATCGAAACCTCCATCAATCTTCCATGATAAATCCCTTAATCTCTGGGAATAATGCGCATTTAAATGTGTGGTAGAAAAATCATCATCCAATAATAAATCCTCAATACCACCTTGCGATGAATGATGACTAAAGTAACCACCAACATTTTCAGTACTACTAAGTTCATGATTAAGATAGACTTCTCCCAAAACTGTAGTGTAGGTGCCAACACCAAGTGATGCGTAATTATCGTAAAGCTTGACTGCTTTTGCTTTATCTACATTAGCTGCTTTACCTTTTGCTGGTGTGAAGGTTGAAGCCACTGGAATTGAAAAAATGTTATACTTCACGGCTTTTTTCTTCACCAAATTAGAGTCTTGCAGCTTTGGCATATCCTTAATTTTAAAAGCATCTGAAATGGTAGGCTTATATGGTGTTACCACATTTACTACCTGATCATCAATAGTGTCTTTTGCGCGTTCTTGTGCTACAATTGATAAACTGCTTGATATGGTGATTATAAAAATTAAAAACTTGATTTTCATATGTAATGTTTTGATTGAATCTTTTTGAATTAAAAACCTGATAAAATTGGATCAAATTCGCCTGCCTCTATACACTCACTAAAATTCTGTTCTTCTGCTGCAATTGGCGGATTACCTGAGTACAAACAAAATGTTCCAGATTTGGTAAATGTTTGCTCATCTTCTATCACAATTTTGTATTTATAAGTTCCGTCGGGATATACTGTATTAACTTGTGCAAACTCAACGTCTGGAAACAAATTTTCAAAAGCAACATAATTAGAACTTTCAAAAACAATTTGATCTTCATAATTATATATTGTAACTGTATGATTTGGGTAATTATCTAAGTTTATAACTCCAAAAAATTCATTAAATCCATCTCCATTAGGAGTTAATATATGTGAAACCGAAATCTCGCCACCTACTGAGTGATCTAAATTATCTACATTAGGCCCAAAAATAGGTTCATCTGAGCAACAACCAGCAAATACATCTTCGTCTTGTTGACTATTATTGTCATCTTCACAAGACATGAAAGACACCATTACTATTAATATGATAGAAATTGAGATATAATTTTTAAAGCTTTTCATGGCTAAACTTTTGGTTTTGGATTTTCGATTTTGAGATTCCTGCCTGCGCAGGAATTTGTTAATTATCGTCAGTTTCGATTGATGAATTTGTTTTAGCTTCTTCGGTTTTAATCTTGTTAAGTTCTTGCTGTGCTTCTTGTACCACATCATCAAACTCTGGGAAATTAGAAATCACACTTTCTAAAATATAATTGGCCTGAAACGCATCACCCAACGCATAGAAATTCTTCGCCATCACCACCAAACCTTTGGCACTGTAATACTTATAACTACTGTAATCCTTAGCTAATTTTTGAATCGTTGTGTTTGATGCTTCATACTTACCTTCCTTATTTTTAAAGTACGCATTGTAGTATAGAGCCTCTGCGGCAACACTTCCTGTAGCAATTTTTTCTACGTCTGCATAGGCTGTTTTTGCTTTATCCTCGTTTCCTGTTTTTATAGCAGAACGTGCTATGATGATTTTAGCATCACTCTTCACTTTTGTGTCTAAGTTAGAATTTGCTAACACCTTTTCGGCATAATTTTCAGCAGAAGAATAGTCTTCAGTTTGGTAATAGGCATTCATTAAGTTAGACTGTGCATACAATACATTCTGTGGATAATCTGCCTCGGCTTCTAAAGTTTTTAAAACTGGAATTGCTTTAGACCAGTTAGAATCTTTTAAATAAATCTCACAAAGCTTCACAGTTGCTTGCTCAGTATATTCACTTTTTGAAGCGTCCACCACATATTTGTAATGTGGCACCGCAGTTTCAAATAAGTCTTTCTTATAGTATAGTTGCGCCAGATAGAAATGTGATTTTAAAGCATGGATACCATTAGGAAACTGATTTAAATATTTATTAAACTGACGAATAGCATTATCTGTATCATTTTCTAAATAGGGCTTTTCTGCTGCTAAATACATGGTATTATCCAGCTCTACATCTGATACCTCAACATAGTCTAAAGATTTAACCCAAGCTGCATACTCATCCACACGACCCAAATCAATATAGATTAATCTTGCTGTAGAAACTGCCTGAACCGCTTCACCAGAACCTGGAAAATCAGACGCCACTTTCTTAAACTTAGTCAATGCTCGCTCATTTTCATTAGCATTGTAATACACTAAACCTTGGCGCAGTAATGCTTTTGATGTAAAAGCACCTCGTTTGTATTCCGAATTCAATCGATCATACATTTGCATTGCCTCATCGGTCTGGTTAGATTTTACATAAGAATTTGCCAGCTCGTACATGGCATCGTCTCGTAATGCTGATTTAGGATATGCTTCGATAAACGAATTTAGCTCAGAAATTTTAGTTGAACTTTTTCCTAAATAGCCATTACTCATCGCTTTTTGAAACGCTGCATAGTCGGTTTCAATTTCATTAATCTGAATCGCTTTATCGTAAGCATTGATGGCATTTTGGTATTTACTTGAAACAAAATAACCATCTGCTAATCTTAGGTACGCATCATTTCTTCTAAGTCGATCACTAGAATTTTTATCGATGAATTTTTGAAAATAGGTTGATGCGTTATTGTAATCCTTTAGCTTAAAATAGGTGTAAGCTAGGTTATAATCCAGATTATCATTCTCCTGCAAACTAGCAGCTTCTGGCCTACCTGCAAATTGCTTAAACCCAATTAAGGCATCATTATAGTTGGTCAAATTATATTCGGTTTCCGCTTTCCAGAAGGTAGCTTTAGCAACAAAAACTGGATCTCTTGGTTCCTTTAGAGAATTATTAAATAATTCTAAAGCCTCGCTATACTTAGTTTCATTATAAAGCTCAATACCTCTCAAAAACGCTACTTTTTGATACGCTACTTTATTTTCGAAACTGTTTTTTCCCTTTAATAATTCTAAGGCTTCTTTATAGTTTTTTGATGTGATGTAAGAATCAATCAGCAAGGTTTCTGTTTCTTCTCTATAGCTTGTATCAGGATATTTATCCAAATAACCAGCTAATACTTGCGGCACAGATTGGTAAGGATTACCTATTTCGTAACTTATTTTGGCATAATTTAACCATGCATCTTCTTGGATTTTTAAATCGTAATCCATCTCGGATGCATTTCTAAACGCATTTAATGCTTCTTGTTTTTTATCTAGATTGATATAGCTTTCGCCTAAATGATAGTAAGCATTTTGCGCAACAGAGTTATTACCATCTATAATTTTATTGAATTCTGAAATGGCTTTTTCAAAATCGTTTTGCTTGTAATAGGCATAACCTAACTGGTAGTAATCGGTATTGTTCCATTTCCCTTGTTTGCCCTCATAATCCTGAAGGTATGGAATGGATTCTGTATATTTTTCGAGGTTGAAATAACTTTCTCCTATAATTTTTGAGAGCTCAGATTTTTCAACACCTCTACTACTTGGCAATTGTTCTAAGGCCAATTCTATAGCTTTTTCAAACTTTCCTAATTTGAAGTTTAAGTCCGCTTGATAATAAGACAGTTTTTCCTTGTATTTTTCATTATCGCTAACCTGATCAAAATACTCATTAGCTGTGTCATAATCATCTCCTTCATAAGCCATATAACCAATGTAATACTTGGCTTGCGAACCATACTCTTTAGAATTTATAACACGGTTTAAATATTTAGTTGCTTCTTTTTTACTGTTTGTAGAATACAGTGTGTAACCATAATTAAAATTAAAACGGTCGCGCTCAGTACGTGCTATACTAGACTCATCTACTTTTTGGTACCATTTGCGCGCGTATGCATATTTGGAGTTTTCAAAATAATAATCTGCCACATCAAAGAATGCCGTATTACGCTTAGTACTAGTTGGGTATTCCTCAACAAATTTTTCGATTAAGTCGTCTGCATTCTGCTGGTTTAGTCGCACAGCACAATTAGCGATGTAATAGGAACAATCAGACTTTAAAACAGCATCATCAGTGTTGTATTTAATATCATCAAACAATGATTGCGCAGCCTTATATTGTTTGTTGTTGTAGAGTGTTAATGCTTTCTGGTAATCTTTTAACTCACTTGTATAAACTGCCGATTTTTGAGCAAATCCCAGGATTGAAAAGGTAAGAAAAACGATAAGAAATTGTCTTTTTAAAAGTAGCATTAGAGTCGTTTTTTGATTAATATGTATTGATGATAAGCTATCACTATTCAAATATAAATGAATACAAAAGTTATAACGATAGAAAACATGTATAATTATAAACTAGATCATGAAAAGTTAAAATAGCCATCCGAAGAACCGTTTAAAAATATTTTGTTTTTTAGCCTCCTGTTCAAATACTATTCTGTAAACACCAAAATTGTTAGCCGATTTGGTGGCAATGTTATTATGTAATGGTTTTTCAAAAGCTTTTAAACCCATCGGAAATATTATTTTATTATTCTCGGAAAGCTTACCAGATTTTACAACTACATTTCTGTTTTCCAAATCATAAATTTTAAAAGACGAACCTTTTTTAATCTTGTAATTGCTAAAGTCTACCGTTACATCATTTCCATTTTTTTCTAATAAGGTAACGTTAAATTCATGTGGACTTGAGCTTAGTTTTTGAATTTTTAAAACTGGTTGAATTTCAAAATGCTTTAGCTGCTTCCAATCACTGTCTTTATCAATATTAAAGGTATTTTGCCACATTGATAAGTTATAGTCTGTATGTTTTAAAATTCTAAATCCATATCCTTTTCTTGTATAAAAGGTGTTATTATTAGAGATTATAGTTTTAGTTTCCAAAGCGTTAAGACTAGACTTGTCAAAATGAACATACCCAGAATAGACAATATTGTTTCTCAGCTCAGCGGATTTAATATGCATAAGGTTTAATGCATTATTTCTACCAATAATAATATTGCCTAATATTGAAATATTTTCCACCAGCGCATTTGAAGTATACCCAAGAGTAATTGAATTACCGTATCCAAAATTTTTATTATCGTTAAAATCTGTATTATGGTAAAACACATTATCCTTTACCTTGATGTTTTTTGTAACGTTAACACCATTTGCATCACCAGATGCTATAATTAAGTTAGCCCAAGGCTTGCCAGAGGGAGATCCATTATTAAAAACAACATTATCAATAAAAGAAACATTTTTAACAAACTCTCTGTTGGTTCCGGAAGAAGCTGACCAAATCTCCACCCCTTTGTAGTAATTGTTAAAGATTACGTTGTTCCTAATTATCCTAAATTTTTCACTCTCATTCTGAACATAAATACCAACACCATGACCACGATCTCCTTGATAGCCATTATTATAGATGATACAATCTTCAATAATGGTTCCGCCTGTAGCTTTCCATGAACCTATACCAGAACCAGGAATATTATGTACAATTAGATTCTGGAACTTGCAGTCTACACCTTCAACATGATTTATTCCTGTAACAGCTTTAAAATTTTTATCTGACTTTTTGCGTGAAAAATCACCTAGATATGTTATTTCAAAATTCTTGAAAATTACTCTATCCCCACTTATTTGTAGCACATAAGATTCTTTATTAGCCACATTGCCATTTATAATAACTTCATGGTCTTTATATGCAGAAACCGTAATGTACTTTTCATTTACAGTAGAGTTTATGGCACTCTGGTAATTTCCATTGTATATTCCTTTATGTAGCCAGATAATATCTCCGCCATTGACACGTTTGGAAGACTGAGATAATGCGGTTTGTAAATCCCAAGGATTATTGATACTTCCATCACCGTTTGGAGAGCCTTTAATTTGCCCACCATCTATGGGAAAAACATGAAACTCCTTTTGGGCAAAAGAAACCGTAACAAAAAAAAGGAACAAGTATTTAATAAATTGTCTCATAGTTTTCAATTTTCAATTACTATGCCAAGCTATAAATAGCATTTGGGAATTGAATATTTACGCCATACATTTACACATACTAAAATTATAGAAAAAAAATATGTCCGAAACTGTTTTACAACTCAAAAACGCAACTATTTATCAAGGTGGCAATATGGTTTTAACCAATGTTAACTTTGAAATGAAGAAGGGTGATTTTGTTTATCTCATTGGTAAAACAGGAAGTGGAAAAAGTAGTTTTATGAAAACGCTTTATGGTGATTTGGAGTTAACTGAAGGCGAAGGTACCATTGTAGACTTTAACTTAAGAACCATGAAAGAAAAAGACATTCCCTTTCTACGACGAAAATTGGGAATTGTTTTTCAGGATTTTAAACTATTACCAGACCGAACCATAAATGGTAATTTAGAATTTGTTTTAAAAGCTACCGGCTGGAAGGACAAAGACAAAATTAAAGAGCGTATTGAAAAGGTTTTGGACAAAGTGGCAATGAAAACCAAAGGCTTTAAATTTCCGTATGAATTGTCTGGTGGTGAGCAGCAACGTATTGCCATTGCAAGAGCTTTGCTTAACGAACCTGAGTTGATATTAGCAGACGAACCTACCGGTAATTTAGACCCTCAAACCAGTATTGAGGTGATGGAAGTACTACAAGACATTAATAAAAATGGCAATACCATTTTAATGGCTACTCACGATTATGCCTTACTCTTAAAATATCCAAGCAAGACCTTAAAATGTGATGAAAGTAAAGTTTTTGAGGTGGTGCAAAGGAAAAACTAATCCATGCTTTCCGTTCTTATACCTACATATAATTATAATGTTGTTTCGTTAGTAGAGCATATTCATAAACAATGTAGCATACACCTTAATTCTAATTTTGAAATTTTAATTTATGATGATTGTTCTTCTGATAAGACTATTGTAAATCAAAACCAAACTTTAAGCGCTTTAGAAAATTGTGATTTTAAAGTACTTTCTAAAAACATAGGCAGAAGTGCCATAAGAAATAAACTTGCCCAAAATGCAAAATATGATTGGCTATTGTTTTTAGATGCTGATGTTATGCCAATTGAAAGTGTTTTTATTTCAAATTACATTGAAAATATAACGGAAGAGCCAAGTGTTATATATGGTGGGATTTTGTACCAAGAACTAAAAAATATAGAGTTACCATCCTTGCGTTGGCACTATGGCAGAAAACGAGAAGCATTAAACCATATCCAACGAAACAAAAACAACTACCTAAGCTTTTTAACCTTAAACTTTTTAATTCATAAAAGTATTTTTAATACCGTAAAGTTCAATGAAGACATTCCTAACTTTAGACATGAAGACACTTTGTTTTCTTATAACTTAATGCAAAACAAAATACCTGTAAAGCATATTAATAACCCAACATATCATCTTGGTATAGAAGACAGTAAGACTTTTATTAAAAAGTCCCTAGAGTCTGTTGAGGCTATTAATCTATTTATTAATACAGGACTTATAGAACCTGAGTACACACGCATATCTCATACATATAGCACATTAAAAAAACTGAGATTAGATTTTATTTTCTCTAACTTATACAAGTTTTTTAATTCTAAATTTGAAAAAAACTTATTGAGCAGCAAACCTTCGTTATTTATTTTTGATCTATACCGTTTGTGCTACTATTGCTATTTAAACCGTAAAAAATGAGCATTTCATTTTCTGTCATCATATCCGTATATAACAAGGAAAAGTACATAAAACCTACGATTGAAAGCGTTATCAATCAGATCTACAGAAATTTTGAGCTCATTGTTGTTAACGATGGTTCTACCGATAACAGCCTGGATGTTATAAACAGCATCAAAGACCATAGAATTAAAGTTATAAGCACTTTAAACCAAGGCGCTTCACAATCTAGGAATACAGGCATGCAAGCGGCTTCAAATCCATTTATTGCTTTATTAGATGGAGACGATTTATGGGAACATAATTATTTAGAAACCATTAAAGCTGCTATACAGGATTTTCCCGAAGCTTCGGTTTTTGCAACAGCGATTGCGCATAAATATGAAAACAAAATTGTACCAGCTATTTATAATTTTAAGCAAGATAAACCAGTTGAAATTAAGAACTTTTTTGAGTCAAGTTTAGACCACACTGTTCTTACAAGCTCTAGCATAGTTTTTAAAAAAAATATCTTAGAAAAAGTAGGTTACTTTGATACTACACTAGAGTCTGGGGAAGATACGGACTTATGGATTAGAATAGGGATTCACTATAAAATTGTATTTATAAATAAAGTTTTGGCTTATTATAATTATGTATCAGATAGTATAAGCAATACAGTATTTAGCGTAAAAAATAAACCTAAGTACAATAAGTATTTTGAGGAAGAGCAACATGACAAACATTTAAAAATTTATGTTGACAGAAATAGATTTTCTTTAGCTATACTAAGCAAACTTGAGAGAGATAAAGAAAGCTTTAGTTATTATAAAAGCAACATTAATTCTAACAACTTACGCTTGAGTCAGAATATAATCCTAAACTCACCAAGATGGTTTATTAGATTATTACTTAGGCTTAAATCTCTAAAAGGAGAAAAATTATATTATCCTTTGACTTGATTGAGAAATTGATTGTAATATCTAATATATTCTTCTTCTTTAAAATTTGTTGAGGCTAATACCAAACATACAGCTCCAGAGGAAAAGTTATCAATTTCTCTCCAAATATAAGTTGGAACATATAATGCCTTTGTTGGCTTATTTAATGTTACTTTTTGTTTACTATCACCATCATCTAGTGTTACTTCAAAACTTCCGCTTAGTGCAATAATTACAGACTCCTGCTCTTTATGTGCATGACCACCTCTATAGCTATCGCTTGGCACATCATACAAATAATATACACGCTTTATTTCAAAAGGTATAACTTCCTTTTCTATTACAGCTAAGGAACCTCTTTCATCATGCACTTTAGGAATATCTAAAATTTTAACATTTTTTAGAGCACAACTCATTTAATAATTATTATTTACTTTAAAATAGTTTGCCATTGCAAACCAATGTTTTCTTTAGAAAACTTCTCTACACTGGCTGTTGAATTTGACTTGCAATGTAAGTATAATTCTTCATCTTGTATCATCTTGTTTAATGCTTTTGCCAGTGCTCCTACATTATAATTTTCAACTAAAAGCCCATTCTCTTCATTAATAACAATTTCGTTAGGTCCAGATTTACAATTCACCGATACAACAGGAACTTCCAAAGCCAAAGACTCTATTAAAGCTCTCGGAAAGCCTTCATATCTGCTAGTCAATACAGTGAACTGAGAATCTTTAATAATATTATATGGATTAGGTCTGAACCCTAAAAACTCAACTTTTCCCTCAAGATTTAAATTCTTAGCCCTTTCTTTGAGCATAGACTTATCTTCACCATCTCCCAAAATTTTTAGTTTAACATTCAATCTAGGTAAAATTGATTGTGAATAGGCCTCTAACAGTAAACCTATATTTTTAACACTATCATCCAATCTACCAAAAAACAAAATATATTTATCATTTGAATTTTTGCTTTTGGCTGCGTCTTGTTTTAAATCAACAGGGTTATATATTACTTTTATATTATTAAAATCATAGTCTTTCTCTAACTTATGCTTAATAGCTAATGATACCGTTACAATCTTGTATGCAGATTTGTATAATATTTTACCTAAAAAACGGTTAGGATTAATATATAAACTCGTATTATAACTTCTTATACAGTATATAACCTTTTTAGGATTATATACCCATTTAGTAACAACATACTCCTTTAAAAATCCTATTCTGGTTCTGTTATCAATTACATAATCAAAATTATGTTTCTTTAAATAATTATTAAAAACTCTCAGTCTTTTTAATCTTCCTAATGAAGAATCATCTTTAGCCTTTAATTTCCCCAAATTTAGAAGGATACCTTTGTAGGGATAATCTATTAGATCTAACACAGAAACGATGTGAACATCATAACCCAAATCAAATAAAATTTCAGATAGAGTCGCTGAAGATCTTTCAGCACCACCACCTCCTAAAGAAGTAACTACAATACATATCTTTTTGGGGTTGGTTTTAAACATTAACAATTATATTTGATAAGCAAATGTAACGATATAAATGAAGATATTACTCGTTGGGGAATATAGCAGACTCCATAATTCATTAAAAGAAGGTTTAGAAGAACTAAATCACGATGTAAAGATTGTTGCCCCTTCTGATGGTTTTAAGGCATACAAAGTAGATGTACTTGTAAAAAGGAAATACCAAAAAGGTATTAAAAAAAAAATAAAGAATATTGTATATCGCTTATTTGGTTTTGACTTAGAATCTCAAAATATTAAAAAACAAATCTTAGACCTAAGATCCAATCTAAGTAATCATGATATAGTTCAATTTATAAATGAGGCATCTTTTGGCTGTAAACCAAAAATTGAGAATGAGCTTTTTAATGCTATTTCTTCATGGAATAAAAAGACATACTTGTTGTCTTGTGGCGCTGATTACATTAGTATTTCTTATGCAAATGAAGATAAATTTAAATACTCTCTTCTAACTCCATACAAAAATGGAAAAGACAAAACTTTCATTGAACCTTATGGACTAAAGTTTCTGACTCCAGAATTTATAAAACTACACCAAAACATTTATAATAAGATTTACGGTGTAATTGCATCTGATATTGATTACCATTTACCACTAAAGAATCACCCTAAATATTTAGGTTTAATCCCAAACCCAATTAATACAGATATATTAAAATTCAAAAAGCCGGTAATAAATGACCAGATTGTAATTTTCCACGGTATTAACGCTCATAATTATTACAAAAAAGGTAATGATATTTTTGAAGAAGCATTAACTATAATAAAACAGAAATATAGTAAGAACATAAAAATTATAACAGCTAAAAGCTTGCCTTACAAAGAATATATTAAAGCTTATGATAAGGCACATATTTTGTTAGACCAAGTGTATGCTTATGACCAAGGATATAATGCCTTAGAAGCCATGGCAAAAGGCAAAGTGGTTTTTACTGGTGCAGAACAAGAATGGCT
Organism: Winogradskyella sp.; assembly: GCA_020435515.1. Taxonomy (GTDB): domain Bacteria; phylum Bacteroidota; class Bacteroidia; order Flavobacteriales; family Flavobacteriaceae; genus Winogradskyella. The sequence goes on from JAGQZO010000014.1 coordinate 14,423, forward strand.
AGAGTATTATAATCTACAAGAAGATACGATTGCCATAAATGCTCTACCAAGTGCAAAAGAAATTGCAAAGAAGCTTGAATGGTTAATAGATAATCCTGAAAAAATTATTGAAATATCAATTAATGCAAGAAAATTTATTGAAAAATACCACAACTACATTACCTCTGCTGAAAAATATTTAAGTACATGGACTCAAAATAATAATTGATTCTTTATGCTTTATTGCCTTGCTCTGCTGTATTCTTAAAAGAATATACTATTAATACTGAAACTATTATAAAATATATAATGTACCTAACTAAATGAGCAATTACAACACCTTCGGCACTAAAATAATTTATAAATAAATTGGTAAGTACATAAAATAAAATAAGAGAGATAATCTCTGTTACCACAAAGCTCTTAACCATGCGTTTAGCTAAAAATTGATGTGCAATAATAAGGCTACATAACCTTACGAAATCACCTAGCAACTGCCATTTAAACAGGGGTTCCATACCTTTAAAATCAGGATAAATAACATCAATGATGATATTTCTCAGGAGATACACCATAATCATACCCAAACCAAAAATTGGCAAAATGGTTTTGTAAATATTGAAAACCTCAATTTTAAAAGCTTCTTTTGTATAAATATTAGCAAATTTTGGAATAACATATAGCGTAAATAAACCTGAAGCAAAAACCATGTAGTTTTTTGAAATAAAGGTTACAGCGGTCCAATAACCTGCCTCATTAATATTTATCTTATTCTCTATAAGTCCTATGATACTTAATTCGATATAATTTAGCAGAAATGTAGAGACAAACGACATTAAGGTAAAGGCTAATAAACTATTCTTGTAGTCCAAACCCAACCTTAACTTCTTAAAATCAACATAACGCTTTACAACTTTTCCAAAAACAACTATAATTACTCCCAGTTGAATCACTGGTGCTACGGCTATAGCTAATATTGCTGCTTCTAAATTAGTATTGTATAGCGCTACCACTAAAAGCATTGCTGACAATATATAGCTTATCAGCTCTATTCTGGCATAGTTTTTATATTCAGATAAGCCATTTACAATTCCATTTAAAGATCTGTTTATAGCTATAAAAGGCACTATAAACGCAATGGCCTTAAACACAAAAGTAAAATCATTTGACTTAAATAAAATATCTGAAAAATAAGCAGCCCCAAAAAAGAGAACAGTTCCCGAAATAAAAGAACCTACAAGAACAAAAACTGAAGCTGTAGAAAAAAGTTTGCTTAATTCTTGTTTGTTATTTTTATGCTCAGCAACATACTTTACAATACCATTAAAGATTCCTAGAGATGAAATGCTGGTCAACATTCCCATAATATTTCTAACCTGACCTATTCTGGCAATACCTACTTCGCCAAAGGTTATTGCTAATAACCATTGTGTAAAACCAGAAATAACAAGCCTAAAGGCAATAACAATAGCATTGAGAGATGTAATCTTAAGCACAATATTATCTCTAATAAATCTAGGAAGTTTCATGCTTAAAATTTTTTAAAACTCATCTATTCCTTCATCATTTATAACACCAAATAAGGAACTGCCAAAAATAAGTAAGACTATACCAAAATGCATCAGATAACTTAAGCAATGTCCCATTACAGCACCTTTTAATCCAAAAGCATCAATAAGATATATACTTGAAAAATACATAATGACAAATAAAAACACCTCGATAATTATAAAATGCGTAAACATCTTTTTGGCCAAGAACTTATAAGCAATAACCATAGACATTACACGCATAAAATCACCTAGAATTTGGTAGCCCATTAAATCTTCTATGGGCCTGAACTCTTCTGTAAATAATAAATTAACCAAAAGGCTTCTACTAAGATAAATGACACCCAGTATTAATGCAAAAATTGGAAGAACAGTTTTATAAAAACTAAAGACTTCTTTTCTAAATTCACTTTGAGATTTCAACTCTGCAAATCGAGGCAGTATGTATAGTGCCATTAAAGAGTTAATAAACATAAGGTAATAGTCCGAAACTCTTGTTACTGCTGTCCAATAGCCAGCCTCTTTTATTCCTATTTCAGAAATAATGTAATTTCTAACTATTATGTACACGATGGGTAAAGCTATTGAAGATACCAAAGCCATAATCATGTTAGGACTCAATTTTCTGAGCACAGAAATTTGAATATTGGTAATATTTATAATTGACATTAAATTCTTTCGGAACGCTATTCCAACAATTGTTATTAGTAGATTGAGTGCTGGTGTTATAACAACGGCAATTAATGCTCCGTCTATATTCTCTTGCTTTATTAAAAGTAAGGTAACAAGTAGACCTAAAATCTGCCCTGTTATATTTATAACCAATAATATTCTATACTTAGAGAAACCATTCATTATGGCAAAAACAAACATGTTTAAAGCATAAAACGGAAGGACTATTGCCATAGTTTCTATGACAAACACATAATTATTATTGAAAAAAATTAATTCATTAATAAACTCTGCATTGTAGTAACACAAAAAAGCCAATATCAGAGATGAGAAAAAACCAAAATAAAACACTGTAGATAGTGTATTGGTTAATTTCACCAAATCGCTTTTGTACTTACTTATTAGCTTAACAAAACCATTATAAAGACCAGCAATAGATATAGATTGAATGGTGCTAAGGAAGTTTCTTAAATTTCCTATTAACGCCATACCTTCTGGCCCAATAAATAAAGCTATAAATTTTGATATGAGTATTCCTGCAAGAATCTTTATACTAATATTTGACGTATTGAGACTTGCGGCTTTAACTAAAACTTCATTATTAATATAGTGAAAAAACTTCTTCAATTAATAAGCATTTATTACCTCTATCACAGTATTTACTTCTTTATCTGATAATACCGGACTTATTGGCAAACTTATAATTCTTTTATGAATTTGTTCGGTTATAGGCAACTTTAAATGTGAAAATCTTTTTAAAGCCATTTGTTTGTGAGGAGGTGTTGGATAGTGTATCAACCATCCAACTTTATTTTTATTTAAATAATTCACAAAATCTTCTCTATCTTCTACCTCAATAACAAAAGTGTGAAATACATGATTTTCTGAACCATCGTAAAAAGGTAAAACTAATTTGGAATTTTTTATCTCTTTAAGATAACGTTTGGCAATGTCTCGTCTTCTTGAATTATCAGAATCTAAAAACTTCAATTTAATACTCAAAAAACCTGCTTGTAAATCATCCAATCTACTATTATAACCTACAACTTCATTTTCATATTTTACTTTACTACCATAGTTCCTTAGTAATAAAATAGCTTCATATAATTCTTTATCATTTGTAGTTACAGCACCACCATCGCCCAAAGCACCTAAGTTTTTACTTGGATAAAAGCTAAATGCTGCAGCATGTCCTATATTCCCAGCTTTTAGCCGTTGGCTATTAGCTATTGAAACTTGGCTTTTGGAATTTAGTCCTTGAATTTTGGAATTTGTTACTGCACCATGTGCTTGTGCGGCATCTTCTATAAGTAATAAATTATGCTGATTTGCAATCGTCTTTAGCTGTTCTGTTTCTGCTAACTGACCATAAAGATGTACCGCAACAATAGCTTTGACATCTATATCTAAATTAGCTTTAACTTCTTCAACAGAGATGTTGTAGGTATCTGGATTGGGCTCTATTAAAATTGGCTCTAAATCGGCATGTAAAACAGAAAGAATAGTTGCAATGTAGGTATTGGCTGGCACAATGATTTTATCACCCTTTTTTAGTCTTCCAAGTTCTATATAGCCTTTTAAGATAAGCGTTAATGCATCTAAGCCATTTGCTGTCCCGATGCAATAGTCTGTGCCACAATAGTGAGCAAATTCAGTTTCAAAGGTCTTAACATTAGGCCCAAGAATGTAATACGAGGTGTCTAAAGACTGAGCAAATGATGCTTCAAGCTCTTTTCTGAATCTATTATTAATTTTATGTAGATCTAAAAAATTAATCATATGTAGAAATCCTCTAAGAGTTTATAGTTAGCCGTATCAATCTTGTAAAACCCTTGTGTGATGGAACGCGCTCCAAAGCCTTCTTTCCAATACTGCAAGCCTTCATTAATATGCTGACCGTTATTTTCATTAGAAATACCGAAATTAAAATAGGTTTTATCAGCAAAAATACCTTCCAAAAGGTAATGATGTAAAAAATCTAAGCTGCCCAAAGTGTTTTTATCAGCATTACCAGAAATATACTGGCTATGCGCCACATGCTTTGTTTCAAAAATGGTTGTGCCCGCTACAATATTACCATTATGGTAAACATTGAATTGTCTTATTTGGTCGGGAAATCTAGATTTTAAAAGTTGAATTTCTTCTAGGCTATGAACTGGTTTTACATCGTGCTTATTATCTAAATTTGGTATCAAAATCTCATCCCAAAAGTCTTCAAAATCATTAACTTCTTTAAGGACGAGATTATTTTTTAAGCCTCTCTTATAGCCATTTTTTCTGCTTCTATTGTAACTTTTGAATTTTAGTTCTAATATAGAATGCATATCCATACGCTGTAATTGTGCCTTAAGCTTAAAACACAAATAAGCTAGTGGGTTATTAGTCTGGTTATCTAAAAAAACAAAGGGTAACTCTTTTATGACAAGGTTTTTTATTCCATTTCCTGCCAAATACTCTAAAACTGTTTTTAAAATACTTACAGCATCTTGGCTCTTTAAGCTCGATTTGTAAATCAATCCACCATAGGTTAACCCTTGATGAGAATGCACAATATCACCAAACTTGTTTGCTGGCAATAATGCGATTAGCTTATCTTCTTTATAAATCATCAATGAAAAATCCTTAAATCTATCACTATGATAATCCATAAAATCTCTTAGGAACAAGAATGATTGCTGGTTGCTTTCTGAAAGAAAGTTATTCCAGTTTTCTTTTAATTGTGATTGATATAATTTAATATCAAATTGTTGCATTAAGCTAAGATATATGATTTATTCATTCTTGCCACAAAGACTTTTTACAAACACGCTTTATCTCACTTTTTGTTTGTTTCATAGATTACAAAATAATCATTGCTCCATACTATTTGATAATCATTTCTATTTAAAAAATCGTTCATTGCTTTAGAACGTGCATTGCTATGCAAGTTATTGTCAATCCCATTTTCTGACATATAATCATCGAGTGGTTCTGAAAACGTAACAATAGTTTCAAATCTTTGTTGAACAACTATGGGCAATACATCTATTTCTTTTTCAGCTTTTTTGAGCTTTTCTTCAAACATTTCTCCACTATAAACCCAAACCCAAGGCGTATTCATGTAAGGCTTTGTTTGAGATAAAAAATGTATCATTGGAATTTTATCATAAGCTAACAGATAATCATCTGGTTTTACATAATCACTCATATTTTCCAAAAGATTATTTATGATTATTGACCTCCTTTCGGTGGTATATATATTATTAGTCAATGGAGAGTTAATACTATATGTTTTTTCAAATCGACTTCCATAATCAAAGTAAGCCTCATTACTTATTTTATATACTTTACTTGAAACATATGCTATTAGGGTTATAAAAAAGAGAACAGAAATAGTAATTTTATCAACCTCTATTTTAAGACCTTTAAAACTTAACCTCTTTAAAACACTTAAATCAAAATCACTTAAGGAAGCTATGGTTAATGGCATGGCTAACCAAATAGAAACATAACCCATATTATGAAGAGCTCCATCACTGCCAAAAGGTAAAACTAATGCTACTATTAAGGCCAGAACAGATAATAATTTCAGTGATAAACTAATATTTTTATTTACTAACAAAAGAGTATTACCTAATAGAATGAAAAAGTATAACTCAAAAATATCTTGTCCCTTAAAAAACCTCAGAAAAACAAAAAGAAAGGTGAAATTGATTACATAATTTAGATACTTATTTTTTATAAAGCCCTTAATTACTATGAATACAATTACTATAAGTATATATTTTACCCCTGAAATTAAGACAATCCCATAACTTTTAAAATACACTCTTAGAAGTGACCAAACATTATGATTTCCATCACTAGCGGTTCCATGACCAATTGTACTGTACAATGAGTTAAGTAACGAATCCTGGTGATTTAATAAAAATGCAACGATTAGAAAGCATAAAATTCCAATGACCAAACCCAAAACATAAAGCCTAAAAAAGTTGAATACAAGCTGCTTTTTCTCTTTTGTATCTTTTTCATTAAAATAAGGATAAAAAAATGTAACCATAAGTGCCAATAAAGTAATATTAGGCAGTCTACTTAATATACAAAAGACAGTTAAAAATCCAGCAAAAAATAGGTTTACAAGCCTTTTGTTCACTATTCCTTTATGCAAAAAGAAAACTATTAAAACATAAAGTACTATCGTTAAATGATTATGATAAAATACCAGATAACCAAAATCGCTTATAAAAGCAGATAATATAACTCCAATTGCAATCTGATACGGTTTTAAATATCCTTTAAATATTTTAAACACAAAGTACCCAGAAACTAAAAAACCTATAACGGTCAATATTCTAAATGACCATATCCCACCATTTGGAAAAATTAGATACCATAAACCACCTGTAACGGCTGCAAACCATCTGTAAAAATTAAACTCAATGCAACTAGGGCAATTAAAAACCTGTTGATACACCGTAAGCGCCAACCCTTCATCACAAACATCAAATCCTTGAAAGGATAACAGAACTCCAACTAAGGCTAAAAAACAGAGGGTAAATATAAGTGCTCTTTTATGCGAAATAGAGTTTAAAATAGATATCAACATGAATAATAAAAATACGAATTTATAATTTCTTTCTTTCCAATCAACATTAAGAATTATATTTCACCCAACACAATGATACATTAATTAAAAAATAATAGCTTTGTGTTACACAGCTAATTCATGAACTCGGAAAAAATTACTCTCTCTCTGGTAATACCTCTTTATAATGAAGAAGAAAACATTGAACCACTACTTCATAATATAAATAAAGCATTGGAAAATTACCATTTTGAAATTATTTTGGTTGATGATTTTTCTACTGATAAGACTGTAAATACCATTAAAGACTTAAATCACTCAAAGGTTAGGTTAATAGAACTTCGTAAAAATTATGGCCAAAGTTCTGCTTTAGCAGCTGGAATAGACAATGCAAAGGGCGAATACATTATCACCTTAGATGGCGACTTACAAAATGACCCTAATGACATACCTACAATGATTCAAAAGTTAGATGATGAAAATTGGGATGTCATTGTAGGCATAAGAAATCACAGAAAAGATAGTTTCTTAAAAAAGCTACCCTCTAAAATCGCGAACTTCTTAATTAGAAAGGCTACAAAATTGAATATAAAGGATCATGGATGTGCCTTAAAAGTATTTAAAAAGAACATTGCTAAAGAGTTAAACTTATATGGTGAAATGCACAGATTTATAGGATTATTAGCATATCTTAATGGTGCTCGTGTGAGTGAGATAAGTGTTAATCACAACCGAAGAATACATGGAAAATCCAAATATGGTTTAAGTAGAACTTTCAAAGTTATAAATGATATTCTACTCATTTTATTTCAGCGTAATTACCTACAGAAACCGTTATATCTTTTAGGAAATCTAGGCATATTATTCTTCATTATTGGAGCTGCAATTAACATCTACTTGTTAGTCGAAAAAATTCTTGGTAATGATATTGGTGATAGACCTCTTCTCATCTTGGGTGTGTTACTATTGTTAGTAGGCGTACAACTCTTTACAACAGGTATAGCGATAGATCTACAGATGCGCACCTATTACGAAACACAAAATACAAGACCATATAAAATAAGAGAAATCACGGATTTTAAACAAAAAAGAGAAACACCCTAAAGTATTTCTCTTTTTATTATAATGATTAACTAGTTTTTTACAAACCCTTATTTCGTTTACGATCTACCTCTTTCAATAAGATTTTACGTAATCTTAAATGGTTTGGTGTTACCTCAACATACTCATCTTTTTGGATATATTCTAAAGCTTCTTCTAATGAAAACTTAATAGCAGGTATAATCCTAGCTTTATCATCGGCACCAGAGGAACGTACATTACTTAACTTTTTGGTCTTAGTCACATTAACTGTCATATCATCTCCACGAGAGTTCTCTCCAATAACCTGACCTTCATAAATGTCTTCTCCTGGATCTATGAAGAACTTTCCACGCTCTTGTAATTTATCAATAGAATACGGAATCGCAGTACCATTTTCCATAGAAACCAAAGACCCATTTTGACGCTCTGGTATTCCACCTTTTATAGGTTGGTATTCCTTAAAGCGGTGTGCCATAATAGCCTCACCTGCTGTTGCTGTTAACAATTGGTTACGTAAGCCAATAATACCACGAGAAGGCACTATAAACTGGCAAACCATACGATCACCTTTGGCTTCCATGCTTATCATTTCGCCTTTACGCATCGTTACCATTTCAATCGCTTTACCAGATACATTTTCAGGTAAATCAATCGTCATTTCTTCAAAAGGTTCGCATTTTACACCATCAATTTCTTTGATTATTACTTGTGGTTGCCCAATTTGAAGCTCGTAACCTTCACGACGCATGGTTTCGATTAAAACCGACAAGTGCAATACACCACGACCAAATACCATAAACTTATCCGCACTATCTGTCTCTTCTACTCTAAGGGCTAGGTTTTTTTCTAGCTCTTTAGTTAAACGTTCTTTGATATGTCGAGAGGTTACAAATTTACCATCCTTACCAAAAAAAGGCGAATCGTTAATAGTAAACAGCATACTCATTGTTGGCTCATCTATAGCAATGGTTTTTAAGCCTTCAGGATTTTCAAAATCGGCAACGGTATCACCAATTTCAAATCCTTCTAAACCAACAATAGCACAAATATCACCAGCTCTTACGTCATCAACTTTTTTACGGCCTAAACCTTCAAACGTATGAAGTTCCTTTATCTTACTCTTTACCATAGAACCATTTCTTTTTACCAACGAAATGGGTTGGCCAGATTTTAACGTTCCTCTGGTTAAACGACCAATAGCGATACGTCCTGTAAAGCTTGAAAAGTCTAGAGACGTAATCAGCATTTGTGTTGTACCCTCTTCGATTTTAGGTTCAGGAATATGCTCAATCACCATATCTAATAATGGCTCTATATTTTGTGTTGGCTTTTTCCAATCTTCGCTCATCCAGTTATGCTTGGCCGAACCATAAACCGTAGGGAAGTCTAACTGCCACTCTTCTGCACCAAGCTCAAACATTAAATCAAACACTTTTTCGTGCACCTCATCTGGCGTACAATTTTCTTTATCAACCTTATTAATTACCACACAAGGTTTTAAACCTAAACCAATAGCCTTTTGTAATACAAAACGGGTTTGTGGCATTGGCCCTTCAAAAGCATCTACTAAAAGTAACACACCATCGGCCATATTTAATACGCGCTCTACTTCACCTCCAAAATCGGCGTGACCAGGTGTATCTATAATATTAATTTTTGTGTCTTTGTAAACCACAGAAACATTTTTTGAGGTAATAGTAATACCTCTTTCACGTTCCAAATCATTGTTATCGAGAATTAAATCTCCTGTATTTTCGTTTTCACGAAACAACTGACAATGGTACATAATCTTGTCTACCAAGGTGGTTTTTCCGTGGTCAACGTGCGCAATAATTGCAATGTTTTTAATCTTAGTCATAACTGATGCTGATTTTAAGCGCGCAAAGGTACATCTTATTCCTTTCAAATCGTTAATTATATGTTATATTTTAAAAATGAAGCAATTTCAGTTTGTATCTTTCCGTTATAGAAATTGATTAATAGTAAAAGCCTTATCAATCAACCGCTAATTGGGCTGTTTACGTCTGCCTATCAGCAGATAAATCTGAACCCTAAAATTTAAAAACAGATGAATGCAATTAGCAAGTACACCAAGTTTATACCTTACCTTTATTTTATGAGCATAGTTGCCTATTGGTTTACCACTATTAATAGAAGCGAGGGTATCTCGGCCTATCCTATTTTATTGTTTGGTATCCCATTTTTGTGGCAATTGATTAAACCCAATAGAAACCTTAACTTTTCACTAGGCATTGTGTTTGTTTGCCTATCATCATATGTAATACTCGCCTATTTGTTTAATTTATTAAACATCATGAATTGGTCAGAATCCGCTAAGCAACTATTATTTTATGGTGGTGCTTTGGTTTTTGGCAACTTTATAATGTCGCTCTGGATTATAAGAAATAGTATAAAAAAGGTGTTTTAAAATAGTATCTTTGTGGCTAAACATTTAAAGTCTTAAGCCTTGATTACTATACCTAAATTAAAACATACCGATTCTAATAACTTCTTTTTGCTTTGTGGTCCTTGTGCTATTGAAGGTGAAGATATGGCATTACGTATTGCCGAAAAAGTAGTTTCAATTACTGATAAATTACAAATTCCTTATGTCTTTAAAGGCAGTTTTAAAAAAGCCAACCGTAGTAGGATAGATAGTTTTACAGGAATTGGAGATGAGAAAGCTTTAAAAATTCTTAAGAAAGTTTCGGAAACCTTCGACATACCTACAATTACGGATATCCATGAAGTCTCTGATGCTGCGAAAGCTGCGGAATATGTAGATGTGTTGCAAATTCCTGCTTTCCTGGTTCGTCAAACTGATTTAGTTGTGGCTGCAGCAGAAACTGGCAAGGTTGTTAACTTGAAAAAAGGCCAATTTATGAGTCCAGAGTCTATGAAGCATGCCGTACAGAAAGTTAAAGATGTAGGAAACGAAAAAGCTTGGATTACAGATAGAGGTACTATGTTTGGCTACCAAGACATGATTGTAGATTTTAGAGGCATACCAACCATGCGAAAATTTGCACCTACGGTTTTGGATGTAACGCACTCATTGCAGCAACCCAATCAAAGTATTGGTGTTACAGGAGGACGACCAGATATGATTGAAACTATTGCGCGAGCTGGTGTAGTAAATAATGTTGACGGTTTATTTATCGAAACTCATTTCGATCCCGCAAACGCAAAAAGTGATGGCGCCAATATGTTGCATTTAGATAATCTTGAGGGCTTGTTAACCAATCTAACAAAGATTCGTAAAGTAGTGACTACTTTATAATGATTAAAAACATTTTTTTAATTGTTTCTTTGTTGTTATCTAGTCTGTGTTTTGCTCAATCAGGTGAGACTGAAATTTTAAAAGAACCTGAAAAAGTAGAATTTGTTTTTTCCTCAGGAGTTTTTATTCAAAAAGAAGTATTTACAGAATTTAATATTTCTTTTGGTAAAGTCAGCGCAGAGTTTCCTCCAAAAATGATTCCCATTGTAGGGTTTGAAGGATTTAGAACCGGTGTTGAAACTAATTTAAAAAGCAACGAGGATTTTGTAATTGCCCCTAAATTGGGCTATGAAATTTCAATCACCTTCTTTTCAATAAGACTATCTGCACTTAACTACTTTAAAAACAAAGAGTCAGAGTTTAGAATTTTACCAGAACTTGGTGCAAGCATAGGTGGCATGTTCAACCTTACCTACGGTTATGGCATCAGTTTTAAAAATTCTATAAATGGCATTTCTAACCATAGATTAAGTCTTAGCATCAATTTAAACAAAAAATTGAATAGAGCAGTTAAAAAATTATGGTAAGAAAATTTAAGTTTTTTTCTTACCCAAAATAAGCTTAAAAGGATTTGTGTTAATCTCTAATTGTTTCTCAAGTACATATACTATTACCTCATCATTAATATCTTCAACAGATTTAAACCGAAGAGATCGAATGGATTTTCTATTAGCATCAACAAATTGCTCTGTATATTTTTCTAGTTTATCAAAATGCCAAAAGGCTAAATCTACATAGTCTTTAGATTGATTAAGAAAACAAATAGGAATACCTTTACTATAATAAAAAGGAATTCGCCATTTGTATAACAATTCTGCATTAGGCACCACTGCCTCTATGATGGCTTGAAGTTGTAACAAGATAGTTTTATAAGGTTCTTCTTGTTTAAGGATGTAGGCTTCAGCAGGATTCAATCTTAAAACAATTGCATAATACCAATAACAATTAACCCAATACCAATTATAGCCTTAAACGGCATTAGTTTAGCCGATAATTTTCTCAGGCTGGTTTCCAAAGCTGGTACTTTTCCAAAAGCATGGGTTAACAATAGTATTCCACCCAAGATACTTGAGATGTTAAATAATAGTCCATCCCAAAATTCTAAAATAGCTAGGATTATTAATCCAAGACCTATTACAGTCTGAAATGGTGCCAAAAACCCTGCGATTTTATTAAAAAAACTGCTCTCACCATCCCATTTATCTAGTGTCGCAAGTCCAAGAAGTATACCACCAGCAATATTGGCGATGGCTAAAAGTAATTCGAATAAATCCATATGGCTCTCAAAATTTAATTGGTAAACATAAATTTAGTTAATATATCCTAAAATTGTTTTGCTGAATTAAAATAAATTATTTTACTTTGTATTTCAAAGTACTTTAAATTATGAGCAACGAAGATTATTTAAAAGACATCAGTGAGATAAAAAATTTAATGAATAAGTCCTCGCGTTTTATATCATTGAGTGGCTTATCTGGAATCCTAGCAGGTATTTATGCCTTAATTGGTGCTGCTGTTGCCTATTGGCTTGTAATTAATTACAGTGATGGTGTACTATTTATTTTTCATGGTTGGGTATTTTGGACCTGTATGGCCGTATTAATGCTAATTGCACTATTGAGTGCTTTAACTGGTGTTATTCTCACCGTAAGAAAAGCCAAAAAGAATGACGAAAAAATATGGGACAGTTCTTCTAAACGCTTATTATTAAACTTTTTTATTCCATTGCTTGTTGGTGGTGTTTACTGCCTTATTATTTTAGATCAAGGCCGATATGGTCAAACCGGAGGTTTAATGCTTATCTTTTACGGATTAGCTTTAGTAAGTGCTTCTAAATATAGTTTGGGTGATATCAGATATTTAGGATATATTCAGATTATACTTGGATTAATTGCTAGTTATTATCCAGGCTATGGCTTTTGGCTTTGGGTCATTGGTTTTGGAATAATGCACATAGTGTATGGGACGTGGATGCATTTTAAGTATGATAGAAATTAGTTAACAGTTTCGATTTTCAGTAACTTAAAAACTTAAACTTTAAAGCTTGAGTATAATTAACAACATAAATAAACTTTTTGATCATAGAATACGACTTGGTATTATGTCTATTCTAATGGTAAATGAGTATGCTGATTTTAATACATTAAAAGAATTGCTTGGTGCTACTGATGGAAACTTGGCAAGCCATACCAAAGCATTAGAAAGTGCAGAATATATTTTAGTTGAAAAACAGTTTATTGGTCGTAAACCAAATACGAGATATAGAGCTACTAAACTCGGTAAAGCAGAATTTAAAAAGCATATTGAAGCCCTCGAAAAATTGATTAGTAAGACCTAAAATTATGGAGCATTTTGTAGATAAAAATTCAATTGTTAGAGAAATTTGGGGCAAGAGCGATACCATTTTATTGGTTTTTGCTGGTGCTTCAGCCGAATTTGCGCTTAATAAGACCGTGGATTGGCTCTATTTTACGGGCAAATTACCTAAAGATCCTTTAGGACGCTTGTTTACAACAGTTAATTATGCCAAATCTATAGTGTTTTCAGAAAAAGAAGCTGCTTTAAAAGCTATAAATAACATAAACAAGATTCATGGTTCGGTAGAACAAAGTCGCGGTCAAAACATTCCAGAATGGGCCTATAAAGATGTGCTCTTTATGCTAATAGATTATTCTATTCGTTCTTATGAGTTGCTACAAAGACCTCTATCTATTACTGAAAAACAAGATGTCTTAGATGTATTTAACAAGGTTGGTAGTAGAATGGGAATTAAAAATCTACCACTCTCCTATTCTGACTTTCAAACGGCACGACAAACACATTTAGACCAAAATCTTGAGAATAGTAAATTAACCCAAGACCTATATCAGCAATACAGAAAACATTTAGGGTTTTTTAGATATCATCTTTTGTTAGAATCTCAAATTTTATTATTGCCAGATTCAGTAAGACAAATGCTTAGTTTGAGAAAAGCATCGCTACTAACACCAATGATTTCAGTTTACAAACTTTTTAGAAGCATAAACTTAGATTGGATGATAAAGGAAGTGCTTTTGCCATCGGCATATAAACAAGATATAAAACGCATGAACGTTACATAAAAATTTTTTTAACCTTTTACTTTGAAATACAAAGTACTTTTAAATATCTGAAAATGAAAAAATTAATATTATTTACTGCTGCTCTATTATTCAGCACACTCTTTTATGACAAAAGCATTGGCATTAACCTTTTCTTGTTTAGTGTGTTATCCGTAGTTATTCTTGCAATCAACAATAGTGATGACTTTAAAAACAAAAAGAATATACTTTATACTTGCATTTATCTTGCTACAGGGCTCGCTGTGTTTTTTCATGATTCGGCACTTGCTATTATAGCAAATACCATATCATTTTTTACACTTATTGGGGTATTGTCGCAAAGCAAAGCCTCAATTTATGTTGCTTGGCTTAATGGACTTTACACAACTATCGCAGGGTTTTTTCATCGCAATTTCACAGTAGATGAAACCACCCAAAAAGTAGAATCTAATAAAGAAATTGACTATGTTCATCTAACAAAAATAATTGTTATTCCTGGAACAATTGTCATCATATTTATTGGGCTGTATCAAAACGGAAACCCAATTTTTAATAACCTTATTGAAAAGATTGATTTTAGTTTTATCAATATTCAATGGCTGCTTTTTGCAGGACTTGGCTATTATTTGTTTTCAAACATCCATAAACCGATTGAAGTAGAGCCTGCCACATCACAAGACCTAAAAACTGGTAATCTTCTATTTAAAACAAAAGATTTTTCTATTCCAAAACTAAAACAAGAAAACCAACTTGGCATCATCCTAATTGCTCTACTTAATGTTCTAATCGTAATTTTTCTTATAACCGATATCACATTTATTCTTACCAACTTAGACATTAGAGCGTCTGTATTTTCAACTCAAGTACACAGTGGTATTAATGCTCTAATAGCTTCAATTGTTATAGCTATCATCATTTTACTTTACGTCTTTAGAGGTAATCTCAACTTTTATAAAGAAAACAAGACCTTAAAAAACCTAGCCTTGGCATGGATACTTCTAAATGTAATTTTGGTATTAAGTATTGCGGTAAAAAATGGTCAATACATTTATTATTTCGGACTAACCTATAAACGTATTGGAGTATTAGTGTATCTAACTTTAACCTTAATAGGACTTATAACTACACTGATAAAAATTAACAAAACAAAAAACATTTGGTATTTATTTAGGCTAAACACTAAAGCAGCATTTGTAGTATTGGTTGTAGCTGCAATGATTAATTGGGATTATCACATTACCAACTACAACTTTAAGTACGCCAAATCTATGGATATTAACTATCTGATTGATTTGTCTGACAACAATACATTTTTACTTAAAGAAGAGACAAAAACAAGGACTTTAGACAAAAACTCACGCGAAAGAATTCAGAAAAAATATGAAAAATATTGCATGGAACTCTACAATAATGAATGGCAAGAATTACAATACGACAGTTTTAAACTAAAACTTAAGTAGTATGGCAATATTAGTGATTATTGGTTTAACATTTTTCGTTCTAGCAACCTATACTATTGTAAGGATAAGTATCGCCTGTGTGTTTTGGTCATTCAATACATCAACTGATACTAAGCACATATTTAAACTCTGCTTTCCTTATTATATCATTGCTTTAACAATGATTTGTATGGCATTCATTGTTGCTTTCAACAAAGAGCCAATTGTTATTTACTATTTCTCCACAGTCCATTTTTTAGCCTTATTCCTTTGGAAAAGAAAATTAAAACCCTCTAAAAAGAAAAGTTTTGCCGCCTGCCTGCTGGACAGGCAGGTTGAACCAAATCAATCCCATCTACCATGAACAACCTATTTAAAACATTCAAAGACGTAAGAAAGCAACTCATTATTTGGTTGTTTGAACATTCGCAACGCCTCTATACATCCATGTTTAAACATCATGAATCGTGGAATATCTCAAAATCGGATTTACTCAATATGCCAAAGGTTTCTTTCGGAAGGCATCTCGGAGAGTTTTTAGATAAAAACAATTATGAGTTGATTCCTAAAGTAGAGCGTCACGATTGTTACCATGTACTTTGTGGCTATAGTACAAAGGTTGAAGATGAAATTGCACTACAATGTCTTTGCTACGGTAATGGTAAGCGTAGTCTGTATTTGTATGGAGCAATTATTCTTGGTGTCGCTATCCTACCAGACTACTATGAGTATTATTACAGATCATATAAAACTGGTAAACGTGCAAATCCTTTTCATCATTTTGATTATAAAAAATTGTTGAATATCTCAATCAAAGATTTTAGGGAAGCCATTTTTTCTAAGCCTGAATTATACAATTTAAACCTCTGCCAATCATGAAGAAATTAAAAATTGCTCTGCTCATCATTGTAGTTATAAGTATTGGTATTGTTAGCACCTATCATTGGATGAGTTTTAAAACTAGGCATCAAGTTTATGATAGTGTAAACGCTATTCCGAAGAATAAAGTTGGTTTGTTACTTGGCACAGGAAAATATGCTACGAGCGGAAATATTAATTCATTCTACAAATACCGAATTGATGCTGCGGTAAAACTCTATAAAGCCGGAAAGATTGAATACATTTTAGTAAGCGGAGACAATAGCAGGAAAGATTATGACGAACCTACAGATTTTAAAAAAGATCTCATTGCTAATGGCATTCCTGAGGACAAAATATTTTTAGACTATGCAGGTTTTAGAACCTTAGACTCGGTTGTAAGAGCCAAGGGAATTTTTAGCCAAACCTCAATAACCATTATCTCACAAAAGTTCCATAATCAGCGTGCTATTTATATTGCCAAACAGTTTGGTATTAATGCAGTCGGCTTTAACGCTAAAGATGTTTATAACGCTCATTTTAGAGAGTATTTAGCACGATCTAAAGCTAGTCTCGATTTAGTTTTTAATGTACAACCTAAATTTTTAGGAGAAAAAATCTCAATCCAATGAAATTACAATTCAACAAAAAATATTTGGTCTTAGCGCATACTTTATTCTTGGTAGAGTTAGCTATTGCCTTTATTATAAAAACCGGATTTATCCGCTACACCTTTGGTGATTATCTGGTGGTTATTTTACTATATGCAATATTTAGAGGATGCACCAATATGAGTGTGAGGGCCTCTGCTTTGGTCGTCCTCTTTATTGCTTATGGTATAGAATTGCTCCAACTCACGCCGTTCTTAGCCTACTTTAATTTACAGGACAGTATTACTGCAAAACTCATTTTTGGCAGCACATTTCAGTTTGGTGATTTAGTGGCTTATACGTTAGGAATTATTACAGTCTTATTAATAGAATATTACAATGGAAACTATAAAAACACTCATACAATCAAAGTTTAAAGCCTTATCGTTAGTTGTAGTGGCACTAAGCTTTAGCATCATTACATTAATGGTAAGGATAAAATTGAATAAGTCATTCTTTTATCTCTTCTTGGTTTGGAATGTCTTTTTAGCTATTATTCCATACACCATAACAATGTACCTTAATACGAAACAAAAATTAAGTAAGCTAAACCTTGGATTTTGGGTTTTGGTATGGTTAGCTTTTTTACCAAATGCCCCTTACATTATCACCGATCTAATCCATATTAGAGTTGGTAATGATAATTGGTTATGGTTAGATATTATCGTTGTTCTATCCTTTGCGCTTAGTGGTTTGCTTCTCTTCTTTCTTTCATTGTTGGATATGCAAAATTTGATGACATCTCAATTTAAAAAAATTCCAATTGAAACCATCTCGCTAATCATCATCTTCCTTTGTGGTTTTGGTGTTTACCTTGGACGATTTTTAAGATACAATTCTTGGGAAATTATTAGTAACCCACAACTGCTTATTACAGATGTTTTAGATATTGTAATGTCGCCTTTTCAAAATGCAGATGCTTGGTTATTTACTCTTGGATTTGGGGGATTTTTAGTTGTTGGGTATTGGATTGTAAAACAAACTATTCCTTACCATCCACATAATCCTGAAGATATTTAAAACGCTCAGTCAACTTACCATCGGCAGTTGTGATTTTTGCACGCTTTAAAATACCGCGTTCATCATTATTAAAAAAAGCTGGTATTACATGTTCCACAAAGGCTTCCCCAAAGCCCTCACTGGCATCCTTTGGCAACTCGCAAGGTAAGTTATCTACTGCCATAACCGTTATCGCGCCTTTAGCATCAAAGGCTATTTCTTTTTCGGTCTGTGGATCATAACCATAAAAAGGATTGGCTATGGTTGAAGGTCTTATGGTAGATGCTACTGGTCCGTCAATATCACAAGAGACATCAGCTACCAAATTGATTCTAAAATCAGGATGCTTGGCATCCTCTCTCGTGAACAAAAATGGTGCGTTATTACCATAAAAATGACCTGCTATAAAATAATCGGTCTGTTTGGCATAAGGCATAAAATTACTCTCGTAACCTGATGGATCTTTATAGAACTGTTGCTTATTACCTACTTTGCCATCTTTGCGTTTGGCATATTCCATAACATCTGCCATAACGTAAACAGGCTCTGTAAATTCAGATGTTAAATACAAAGCATCACTTACCTCTTTGATACCTAAATGATCAAGAATCTCTTTAGCTCCATGCGCTACCTTTCCAGTTCCGGTAAGTAATATCTTAATGTTTGGAATGGTAATTTTATCAAGTTCAGCTTTTACTTCTTCTAAATCGGCAAGGGTTTCAACTTTAGGTAAATTGAATAAGCCATCTCGCAATCCTAGAGCTCTAAAGCCATTGTAAGCGCCTACCAAACCAGCATAGCGACCAAACCCTATTAAACGTGCTCCACTTTGTTTCACGATGGTTTCGTGGTCATACATCTCTATATTCTTTTCTAGCATTGCCTTTAACAGCTTACGGTTATAAGGTTGCTTTTTTATGGTATGTGAAAAATAGAAGTACTTTTTATTCGGAATTAAATTTTCTATAGGCACTTCTTTAACACCAATCATCACATCGGCTTCAGAAACATCATCCGTAACTTTAAAACCCAATTTTGCATAAGCGGCATCAGGAAATATCCTAATGTCAGACGACTCCACTATGAATTCAGCCTCAGGAAATCGTTTTCTAGCTTCTGCTAAGGTTTCTGGAGAAAAGACTACTCGTCTGTCTGGTGGATTTTTACGTTCTTTTATGATGGCGAATTTCATGTAAATACAATTTTGAAAACTGACAAAATGCCAATTTATAATATGGAATAATTTTTGTACGAAAATAAATGGATTTAAGAGGTTGCACAACTTTTTTTGTAACTTCGCGCTCCTTTACCTTTAAAATTTTGGGGTCGACTGGTTTTGACAGCGAGATTAATTAAACGGTAAGCACGTCGTGCAATGGTTTTGAAACACGTAAAAGGCTAGACCAAACTTTAAACGGCGAGAATAACTACGCTTTAGCTGCTTAATCTGAATTATAGTAAGATTTCAAGCTTTATTCCTACAAGGTAGGATGGCTAAATGTCTCCAGAAAGCCTTGGTTAGTGGCGTTCTTTTTAGAGGCATCGTAAAAATTGACCAAGATTGGGTAGCGCTTTGATGCCCTTTTGAGATTAAAAAGCTAAGTGCAAAGTAGGCTGTCTTTAGCCAGCTTTGCATCGAAAAAACAAGAAAAGACTAAACGTGTAGAAAGCCCTTTGGTTACTTGTTTGGACGAGAGTTCGATTCTCTCCGACTCCACAAAAAAGCCTTGTATTTAATTAAATGCAAGGCTTTTGTTTTAATCGCTAAAAATCAAATGCTTCCTTAGGCACAACATGAAATCCTAAAGGAATGACTACATCTTCAATAGCCTTTAATTCTACAAGGCAATCTGTACACACTTTAAGCTCCCGAGGGAAAACATGTTCATTAATTGTGACGTGATTTACACCTGGAACAGTCAATATCTTTTGACGAATCTTCTCAAGATCTTTACTTAATTTGGCATTGGTACCAAAAACTTGCCCTTCTTTACCTGGTACTACTTTATTTGATATTAGGCTCATTTTGTATTATTTAGATTAGAATTCTATTGGCTAGAAAACGATATGTCTCATTTCAACCAATATCTTACTAAAATTATATTACTCTAATGACTAAAACAATGACCAATGACAGTTTCTGATACTGAATATTGAAAAATCAGCTAAGTAACTATCGCATCATCAAGAAAATGAAAACAAGGACCACTAATAATCCTACTAAATTCACAATCAAATACTTTTTAATCTTTTTTTGAAGGATATAATCCAACAAAAGACCAGAAAATACAATCATACCTGTCATAAACATGGCAAGGGCTCCATATTGATAATGTATATCATTAAGGAAATCTTTAAAATACTTGTAGCCATCATAGATCAAGACTATCACAGCACTTATATTTAAAACAGTTGGCCTACACTTCATAATTTTTATTTTAGTCAAAAAGACCACTTATAACCTGATTAATTAATCGTCCTAATCGTTCAACTTAAATAAATGTAATTATTATTGAATATTTTTTAGCATCTACTGCATAAATTTCAATACTCTTCGGCCAGGTTTTAAGATTTACTTAATAAGTTTTATCCCTTTATAGAATTATCTTTACAAAAAAAGATTATGCTTACTTGGAAAGATATTATAAATTTTGCTGTCAATGGTAATCCAATACCAGACCAACGTGTTGAAAAATCCGATGCCGAATGGAAAGCTCAATTAACACCAGAACAATACAGAATTACAAGACAAAAAGGAACCGAACGGCCGCATAGTGGTGCGCTTTGCACAACCTATGATGCTGGTAAATATAATTGTGTTTGCTGTGGCACATCCTTGTTCGACTCGACCATAAAATTTAGCTCCGGTACGGGTTGGCCTAGTTTTACACAGCCCATAAAAGAGAATGCTATTAAATACGAGAAAGACAGCTCCTATGGAATGGTACGTGTGGAGGTAATGTGTAACACCTGTGATGCACATTTAGGTCATGTTTTTCCTGATGGTCCAGAGCCAAGTGGATTACGCTATTGCATCAACTCAGAATCCATGGTTTTAGAAAAGGAAATTGTTAATGAGTAAAAATATTCAAGTTGCTACGGTAGGTGGAGGTTGTTTTTGGTGTACCGAAGCCGTTTTTCAGGAAGTTAAAGGTGTTGAAAATGTGGTTTCAGGTTATTCCGGAGGAAAGGTTCCTGGCAGACCAACATATAGAGAAGTTTGCTCTGGTTTAACAGGCCATGCCGAAGTGGTGCAGATTATATATGATGCCAATGTGATTTCGTATCAGGATATCTTAGTCATTTTTATGACTACCCACGATCCTACAACGCTAAATCGACAAGGTGCGGATCGAGGTACACAATACCGTTCCGTGATTTTTTATCATAATGAAGACCAAAAAAATATAGCAGAACTCGTTTTAAATGAGTTATCTTCCTATTATGACAAGCCTATTGTAACAGAAGTTAGTGCCGCTGAAACCTTTTATGAAGCCGAACAAGAGCATCAGGATTTTTACAAGAACAATCCAGATTATGGGTATTGCACCTTTGTTATAGATCCTAAATTGTCTAAATTACGTCAATTACATTCAGATAAGTTAAAAAATGCTTAGACTTTACGTTATCGGAATCGCTATATTAATCATTGCTATTTTGGCAAATGGTATTATAATAAAATTAGGTTTAAAATCTTGGTATGACTTTATTGAACTCTTATCAAAAAATGGGATTTCAGCATTTACGTCCTTAGCCTTTATAGATTTAATATGGCTTTTTATAGGTTATCCATTGATTTTAGGTTTAGGCTATTGGCTTGGTGATAAGGTGTATTCTTTCATTTTTTAACATAAACCGTTTTAACGTTTACAAACTCCATAATCCCTTCTTTAGAAAGTTCTCTTCCGTAACCCGATGCTTTAGTTCCTCCGAATGGCAATCTTGGGTCAGACTTTACCAACTCATTGATAAAGAACGCTCCGTCAGCAAGTTGTTCTATACGTCGTTTAGCTTTATCCACGTCTGCTGTAAATACCATGCTTCCCAAGCCAAATTTGGTATCTGAGGCTAATTGATAGGCTTCGTCTTCATCCTTAACTTTTATAAGTGCTGCAACTGGCCCAAACACTTCTTCCCTAAACAACGGCATATCCTTTGTCACATTTTCTATAATAGTCGGTTGGTAAAAGGCTTGATCTCTCTGATAACCGTAACAAACGGTTGCGCCTTTATCCAATGATTTTTGTACTTGCATTTCTACTTCTTCAGCCAATTTCGTTGAAGCCATTGATGAAATTTCTGTTTTAGCATCAGTAGGATTTCCTACTATATAAGACTCTACTTTAGATTTAAATTTTGATAAAAACTCATCATAAATGTCTTCTACAACAATAAATCGTTTAGCGGCTATGCAACTTTGACCAGCATTTTGCATACGTGCCCAAGCCATGGTATCCATATATTTATCTAAGTCTGCATCCTTTAAAACCATACAAGCATTATTCCCACCAAGTTCTAAGACTGCTTTCTTTAGGTTTTTGCCCGCGATTTCGGCAATAGTTCTCCCTGCAGCTTCACTTCCTGTAAGACTAACAGCTTTTACAATGTCATTACCAATGATATCCTTTATCTGTTGATGTGATACTAATAGTGTTTGAAAACACCCTTCTGGAAATCCTGCATCCAAAAAAAGCTTTTCTATTTCTATAGCACATTGTGTGGTACTTGACGCATGCTTCAGTAGCGCAGTGTTACCAGCCATTAAGGTTGGCGCAGCAAACCGCATCACCTGCCAAAAAGGATAATTCCATGGCATAATAGCTAAAATAACACCTAACGGATCATAACTGATAAAGCTTTCATCCGTATCTGCTTCAATCAGCTGATCTGCAAGAAAATCCTCTGCATTTTTGGCATAAAAGTCGCAAACCCAAGCACATTTTTCTATCTCAGCTATACCTTGTGTTATAGGCTTTCCCATTTCATCAGTCATTAATTTGGCATAAGTTTCTTTTCGCTCTATTAAAAGTTCTGCAACTTTAGAAAGCAGTTTCGTACGATCTTTAATTTGAAGCGATTTCCAACTTCGAAATTGCTCATCCGCTAACTCCAGCTTTTGATTTAATTCTTTATCTGAAATGAGATGATAGGTCTTTAATTCTTTTTGAGTGTATGGGTTTTTAGTCGTTATCATATTTGTGTTTTTATATAAAATAAAGGATTTTTAGCTTCTCAATGCATGAAAACCTACTTTTAGTATAACTTTAATATTTTAAACCAAAATCGTAAACTTCATGGAAAAGACAGTGACTGAAGCTATTGCTTATAGAAGATCTACAAGAGTATATAAAGATACACCTATTGATAGCGAAAAAGTAAAACAATGCCTTGTTAATGCATCCTTAGCGCCTACGAGTAGTAATCTTCAACTTTGGGAATTTTATCATGTCACTGATGCAGACACTTTAAAGGAGCTAGCTAATGCTTGTTTTAATCAAAGTGCTGCTAAAACGGCACAACAATTAGTGGTTGTAGTGACTCGAAAAGACCTTTGGAAGCAAAGAGCCAAAGCCAATATTGCTTTTTTAGAAAAGGTTTACGACAAAGACAACTTAACTGAACGTGAACTAAAGCGTAAAAAAATGGCAACCAACTACTATAAGAAATTAATTCCAACGGTTTACGCAGATGTTTTAGGTGTTTTAGGCTATCTTAAATATGTTACTTTTCAGATTGTTGGTCTTTTCAAGCCTATTTACAGACAAGTTAGACAAAGTGATATGCGCATTGTAGCACACAAAAGTGCTGGTCTTGCTGCACAAAATTTTATGACAAGTATGGCTGCCATAGGCTATGATACTTGCCCAATGGAAGGTAGCGACACTTTGAGGGTGAAAAAAATTCTGAATTTACCAAAAGGTGCCGAAATTAATATGGTAATTGGTTGTGGTATTAGAGACGACAAAGGCATCTACGGTCCTCGTTTTAGAGTTCCGTTTGAAGATGTCTATTTTGAAGTGTAATTACTTCTTAAAATTCTCCAAACCAGTGTTTAGCCAATCGTAATACACATCTTCATCTGGTGTATTGCCTCTAGGATGGTTCAGCAAGCCCATATTATGATCTAACAACACATAATAAGGTTGGGAATTGTTTCTAAAATTAATGGTTTGTAGAGTTCCCCATTTATCACCTATAGTTTCAATATCTTTTACGGTTCCATTGGTTCTTAAATATTGAAATTGTTCTTCTTTTGGCAATTCTTCTCTATCATCAACATAAAGTGAAATGATAACATAATCGTTAACCAAAATTTGATTTACCTTATCATCCGTCCAGACCTGTTCTTCCATTTTTCTACAGTTTACACAAGCCCAACCTGTAAAATCTAAGATAATAGGTTTGTTCAATTTCTTGGCCAAGGCTATACCTTCATCTAAAGATTTTGTTATTGTGAACTCCTCGGGCTTATTATAAATGCTATAAGTTAATGGAGGAGGAAAACCACTCAATAATTTCAAATTAGCCCATTTTGTATTGGTTAATCCTGGTATTAAATAAATGACGAAAGCTATTACCAAAATTGCAGTTGTAATTCTTCCTTTACCTAGCTTTTGCAGAGGACCATCGTGTGGAAACTTAATTTTTCCAAAAAGGTATAATGCCAGTCCTATTCCTATAATTATCCAAATTCCGATAAAAACTTCACGCTTTAAAAGTCCCCAATGCTCTACTAAATCGGCATTAGATAAAAATTTTAATGCTAAAGCTAATTCCAAAAATCCTAAAACTACTTTTACCGTATTGAGCCATCCACCAGACTTTGGCAAAGAATTTAACCACTTTGGAAACATTGCAAATAATGTAAATGGAAGCGCTAAAGCAAAGCCAAAACCTCCCATTCCCATGCTAAGTTGCATGGCACTAGCATCTGATGCCATAGTGCTACCCAACAAACCTCCTAAGATTGGTCCTGTACAAGAAAAAGACACTATTGCTAACGTTAAAGCCATAAAAAAGATACCAACAAAACCTCCTATTTTATTTGCTCTATTATCCATTGCCGCACTCCAGGATTGAGGTAGTGTCAACTCAAAATAACCAAAGAATGAAAAAGAAAAGACCACAAAGATCACAAAGAAAATGATGTTTAATGTGACGTTGGTTGATATTGTATTTAAGATACCTGAATCTAGAGAATCCATGATATGGAACGGAACACTCAGCAACACGTAAATTAAAAAAATGAAAACTCCATAAAGTATTGAGTTGAATAACCCTTTTTTAGAATCTTTAGAACTCTTGGTAAAAAATGACACAGTTAAAGGAATCATTGGAAACACACAAGGAGTAAGCAGTGCAATTAGTCCACCTAAAAAACCAAGTAAAAATATTGTAAAATAGCTTTTGCCTTCAACATCTTGTGATTCGTAGTTATCCCAACCTGTTATATTAAGGTTTAATTCTTCCGATAGTTGTTTGCTGCGTTCATCGATTATTATCTCTTTGGCTTCAACTATGCTACCATCCAATGACATGCTAAACATTTTATCTTGCATAATACACTTAGCGTCATCACATGCTTGATAGACAACTTCTACTTCAACAACATTAAAATTGGGATTTATTATAGATATGCGTTGACTAAATTGTGCTTGTTTATCAAATTTTTTGACATCCAATTCAAAAACTTTATCATACTTTGGCTTAACATCTGGTTCTTTTGTTTCACCAATTAACTTGTAGTTTCCTTCTTGATTTTTATATTCAAAATATGTAGGAAGAGGTCCATCCGTTTCTTCTTGCGAATACATATACCAACCGTCATCGATATTAGCCTTAAAAATAAGATTGTATTCTGTATCCGAAACTTTTTCAACCTCATAGTTCCATTTAACAGGCTCAAGTTCCTGAGAAAATATATTGAACGAAAAAAATAAGGATAGTAGGCTAAATAAAAGGACTTTTCTTGCTGTCATAAATAAAGCATTAATACGCAAATGTAAGCTATGCGATTTTATTATTTCTTAAGAGTCGTCTAATTTATAAAAACCTAAAGAATTATCTACAAGGAATAAAAAAAACCGAACGTCTGTTCGGTTTATATTTTAAGATTTTACTTCTAATTTCAGCTTATTAGTATGCTTCCATTTTGATATGCCACCATCTAAATCATAGATTTTTTCAAAACCAGCATCTTCAAGTTTTTTAGCACATTTTGCACTTCTTGAACCTCCTTTACAATACAAAATAACGGGTTTTTCCTTGTCTAGTTTCGCTATGTCTTCTTCAAAAGTAGGTGAATTATAGTCAATATTTTGAGAGTTCAAAATATGTGATTCTTCGTATTCTCGTTCTGTTCGAACATCTACTAGCTGCGCATCTTCAAGTTCGAGAATCTTCTGCATCTCCTCGGCAGTAATAAGTTTTACTTTAGAATTTTCACTTTTGTTGTCTATGCAGCCCATTACAAGAGCTAAAGCTAGAAAACATAGGCTTAGTGTTATTATTTTTTTCATGATAGACCT
The DNA here is from genome assembly GCA_020435515.1 of Winogradskyella sp. Lineage (GTDB taxonomy): Bacteria > Bacteroidota > Bacteroidia > Flavobacteriales > Flavobacteriaceae > Winogradskyella. Next base: position 41,105 of record JAGQZO010000014.1, read on the forward strand.
GTTACTAATGGGTGTTAAACCTGTTTCTTATTCTTTGTACGCAACTTCTCCCTGCCACTCACTAAAACCACCAACCAAATTATAGGTGTTTTTAAAGCCCAACTGATTCATAATGGCGCAAGCTTGGGCACTTCGCCCACCAGCCTTGCAATACACATAGTAGCTTTTGGATTTATCTAACTGATCTACTTCATAGATAAAGCCCTGCCCTTTGTAAATATCTATATGAAGGGCGTTTGGAATACTACCTTCATCGACTTCTTCTTGTGTTCTAACATCCAATACAACAGAATTATTGTCTTGACTTAACTTTTCCGTCCAATCTTTTTGTGATAAATCCACGCTTTTCAGAATAATTTCTTAAACAAAATTAACATTTCCTTATGATATAGACGTAAAAAAATCCGAAGTGTTACAACTTCGGATTTAATTTTAACATTTTTCCTTGGTGAAAAATACTCTAATACAGCTACACTTTTATAGAACAGCCGATAGCACGTGTTTCTTTAACTTCAATTTCTTTTCCTTTCAATAGTGCATCTACAGCGCTTTCAACGTACTTATCCTTAACGGCATTAGCATCTTTATAATTATCATCAATGGCACCAATATACCTCACTATATTACCTTTCTTGGTTTTTTCTAAGATGTAAACATGTGGTGTTTTTGTAGCTCCATACTGAGGGTATATTTTTTGACCTTCATCCATTACATATGGAAATGTAAATCCTTTTGCTTTAGCTCTTGCTCTCATCTCCTCCATGCTGTCACCTGGTTTTACTTCTGTATTATTTGGCATGATTGCAATTACAGGATAACCTTTGTCTGCATATTTTTTATTTAATGCCTCAATCCTGTCTTCGTATGC
>JAGQZO010000014.1:42042-57324 GCA_020435515.1 Winogradskyella sp.
AAAGACACCATACTGCCATCTATATTCTCTAACTTAAAATCTGTAGCAACATCACCTATTTTATAACCACCTTCTTCTTTGCCAGTTGTTAAAACAGATAATACCGCTGTTAAAAGCATTACCGCAAATAATTTTAATGTATTCATGAGCTTATTATTTTAAAAATTGTTTTAATTCGGTTTCTAACTCTTCTTTGGTAAACGACCTTTCATAAAACTGTCGTTTGTCTTTGTTGTAGATAATTGTGGCTGGTATGGCACCAGACCAATCTTTGTTAATAGCAGGTATCCATCTATTTTGGTTGACATCATCAAAAGCCACAACTTTAGATTGTAAGTTATTGTTCTTAATGAAACGCTTTAACTTGGTATCATAATCTTTGGGAAAATCCAAACTTACCAATAGCACTTCCACATTTTTATCCTTGTACTCCTTATTTATCTCTTCAAAATAGGGCAATTCCTTCACACAAGGAGCACACCAAGTGGCCCAAAAATTAACGACGTAAACTTTATCACCTTGTCTATTAATTAAAGGCTCTAAACCGTCATAATCATATATCTTTAGGTCAAAATCCAAAAGGTTATCTGCTTCTTTCTCACCATTTAGAGTTGCTTTAGGCGCACTGATTTCGCTATTCTCTTCAGTGCTACCCTTACAAGAACAAAAAACCAATAGACATAATAATAGAATTCGCTTCATCATCTAAAGTTATTAATAGAAATAGACACAATTCAATAATTAACAAAAAATTAATTTTGAATTAAAAATAAAATCATACATTTGTATATACAATTGTTGTATATGAAAGATATAACTGATATAATAAAAACCAAGTCTCATTTGCCTTTAGCAAAACGAACTGTTTTAAATGTCTCTGTAACTAGCATTAACTTTAAAGACGGCATATTGTCTGTGCTTAAGCCTTACGACATTTCTATAGAACAGTTTAACGTTTTAAGAATTTTAAGAGGAAAAAACGGTGAACCTTCTAACTTAATGGATATTCAAGATAGAATGATAAGCAAGATGAGTAATACGACTCGCCTGGTGGATAAGCTTATCCTTAAAAATTTGGTTGAACGCTTTGTATGTGAAAACAACCGAAGAAAAGTGGATATCTATATCACCGATGAAGGTTTGAAATTATTGAAGCTTCTTGACCCAATTATTGAAGAAAAAGAAAACGAATTAACCAATAAACTTGAGAAAGAAGAATTAGAAACCTTAAATCTCTTACTAACAAAAATAAGAGGTTAAAAAAATTTTTATATAATAATTGTATATACAATAGAAGTACTAACAATTAAAACATTTTTTACATGAATAATCCTATTGAAAGCTTAAAATGGCGATATGCCACCAAAAAATTTGACAGTTCCAAAAAAATATCAAATGAAGATTTTGAAACCCTAAAAAAAGCGATGCAACTAACGGCATCCTCTTACGGTCTACAACCTTACAAGATCTTAAATATTGTAGATAAAGCACTACGCACAAAATTGCGTGCAGTATCTTGGAATCAACCACAAATTGAAGAGGCCTCACACATGATTGTGCTTGCTCATATGACTGATTTTGGAGATGAATTAGTTGACGACTATTTTGAAAATGTCATAGATACAAGAAACGTCAGTAAAGAAGATGTTTCGGATTATGCAAACACAATCAAATCTACAATTGGACAACTTAGCCAAGAACAAAAAGCTGCTTGGACAGCCAAACAGGCATATATTGTAGTAGGAAACTTATTATCTGCTGCCGCACAACTAAAAATTGATGCCTGTCCAATGGAAGGCTTTCAAAATCAGGAATATAATAAAATTTTAGATCTCAATTCCAAAAACCTCAATGCGGCAATTGTTGTAACTCTAGGCTATAGATCTGAAGAGGACGCTACACAGCACCATAAAAAAGTACGTAAACCAGAACATCAATTATTTATCAATTTTTAAAATTCAAAAACCAATTATTATCATGAAAAACAGTAATTCAAAAATCGCTATGCTATTCATTTTAGCATTATCTTTTATGTCATTTACAGTACTAAAAGACAAAAAAGTAGACGTATCATCAAGTAAAGTAACATGGAAAGGTTACAAAGTAGGTGGTGAACACGAAGGAACCATAAATCTAAAAGAAGGTTCTCTTACATTTAACGGAGAGACTTTAGAAGGTGGTTCATTTACTATCGATATGACCTCAATTAATACCACAGATTTATCTGGTGACTACAAAGCAAAACTTGATGGCCATTTAAAATCAGATGATTTCTTTGGTGTTGAAGAATACCCAACAGCGACTTTAAAAATCACTTCTGTGAGTGGTAAAAATGGGAAATACAATGTTAAAGGAGACATTACCATAAAAGGTATAACAGAATCTATTTCTTTTCCTATGACGGTTACTGAAAATACTGCAACTGCAAATTTAAAAATAGACAGAACGAAGCACAAAATCACGTATAAATCACCTTCGTTATTAGAAACTTTAAAAGATAAGGCTATCTATGACGAATTTGATATTAATGTAGAATTAAAGTTTTAATTCCCTAAGGATTAATAGCAATCCATTTTATAAAGATTCTTGCTCAACTATATTTCATATAAAGGCAAGAATCTTTTTTATGATATAGTTTGAAATAAAAAATTTCATTTCTATATTTGACACATAGATGAAAACAATAACAAATCATACTTGGTGGTGGAATTTTGCAAACTCATGTTCGTGAAAGAAACCTTGTATGTTATATTATAAAAAAAGGCTTGTCATTCACGACAAGCCTTTTTTAATTTTTACATATACATGAAAACATTCAGCTTATATACACACTACAAAAAAATACTAGCAGATACGATTACTCCTGTGAGTATTTATCTTAAGATAAGAGATAAATTCCCTAATAGTATTCTATTAGAAAGTAGTGATTATCATACCAACGACAACAGTTTTTCGTATATCTGTTGCAATCCAATTGCTTCCATTAAGGTTAAAGATGGTTTAATTTCCCAAACTTATCCAGACGGAAGCTCTAAAAACAACTTTGCAGAATCTATATGTGTGGTAGAAGAAATCAACAAATTCACACGACGATTTAAAGTAGATTCTAATGAAGACTTCAAATTTATAAATAATGGCATCTTTGGCTATACCGCTTACGATGCAGTAAAGTATTTTGAAGATATTGAGATTTCAAAAAAAGAAAATTCTATTGATATTCCAGACATCTATTATGCAGTATATCAAAACATCATTGCTATTAACCACTTTAAAAATGAAGCCTATATTTTTGCACATTGCTTTGATACGGATAACAACATTGATGAGCTACATCAAATCATACGAACAAGGCAATATGCATCTTACAACTTTAATGAAAAAGGTGATATCCAATCTAACCTTACCGATGAGGAATACAAAAATCATGTAGAACTTGCAAAAAAACATTGTGCTAGAGGAGACGTGTTTCAGTTGGTATTATCCAAACAATTCTCACAGGAATTTAGTGGAGACGAGTTTAATGTATACAGAGCATTAAGAAGCATTAATCCCTCCCCTTACCTATTTTATTTTGATTACGGAAGTTTTAAAATCTTCGGAAGTTCACCAGAAGCGCAACTCATCGTTAAAGAAGGTAAGGCCGAAATCCATCCCATCGCAGGTACATTTAAGCGTACAGGCAATGATCTTAAGGATGCAGAATTAGCAGAAAAACTGATTAATGACGACAAAGAAAATAGTGAGCATGTGATGTTAGTAGATTTAGCAAGAAATGACCTCAGCAGACATGGGTCTAATGTTACGGTAGAAAATTACAGAGAGGTACAATTTTTTTCGCACGTCATTCATTTGGTAAGTAAGGTAACGGGAACCAAACACAAAGGCACGGACACCATGCAAATTGTAGCAGACACCTTTCCCGCTGGAACTTTAAGTGGCGCACCAAAACATATGGCCATGCAGCTTATAGAGAAATATGAAAAAACCAACAGAAGTTATTATGGAGGTGCCATAGGTTTTATGGATTTTGAAGGTAATTTTAACCATGCTATTATGATTAGAACATTTTTAAGCAAAAATCACAAACTATTTTGGCAAGCAGGTGCTGGATTAGTTGCGAAATCCAATCCAGAAAATGAATTACAGGAAGTATACAATAAATTAGGTGCTTTAACCAAAGCCATTGAACTTGCTAAAGAAATATAAGAGGGATTAGTGATATTTTGGTTTTGCTACGCAAGATACTTTCAATCAAAATATATTTTGATTTCAGTAGTGTATCAAGACAAAATGAACAAACAAATAATAAATGTTAAATTAAAAGATACCTGCTTTCGCAGGCATATTATGAAAAAGGTATTAGTAATAGACAATTACGATAGTTTCACTTACAATTTAGTACATTATCTAGAAGACCTAAATTGCGAAGTTACCGTAAAACGAAACGATAAATTAACACTTGATGACGTTGATGCTTTTGATAAAATCGTGCTTTCACCAGGTCCTGGTATACCAGACGAAGCTGGACTTTTAAAAGATATTATTGCTAGATACGCACCAACCAAAAGTATACTCGGTGTTTGTTTAGGGCAGCAAGCCATAGGCGAAGTATTTGGCGGTACTTTAGAAAATCTGTATACGGTCTACCACGGTGTTGCAACCCATGTCACTTTATCTGTTGATGATGAACCCTTATTTAAAGGTCTCAATAAAACTTTTGAAGTTGGCAGATACCACTCTTGGGTAGTGAGTACTAATTTGCCAGATGTGTTAGAAGCCACGTCGTTTGACTCAAATGGTCAAATCATGTCCCTAAGACATAAAGTTTTCGACGTTAAAGGTGTACAATATCATCCAGAATCTGTGTTAACACCGGACGGAAAAAAGATTTTAGAAAACTGGGTGAATAGTTAGCCCTTCATTCAACTAAAAATAACTAAAATAATTTCCACTGCTGTGGCGAGTGAATATGAAAGAAATTTTAAACAGACTAATAAACCAAGAAAGTATTTCAGCGGACGAAGCGAAGCGGGTTTTGGTTAACATCTCAAATGGTGTTTATAATCAAAGTCAGATTGCTTCCTTTTTAACCGTTTATATGATGCGAAGCATCACCACAGAAGAACTTCGCGGTTTTAGGGATGCTTTATTAGAACTTTGCATATCTGTTGAATTAGAGGGATACAATACCATAGATTTATGTGGTACAGGAGGTGACGGCAAAAACACCTTTAATATATCTACCCTATCCTCGTTTGTTACGGCCGGTGCAGGAGTGCATGTTACAAAACACGGTAATTATGGGGTATCTTCTGCTTCAGGTTCTTCAAATGTCATGGAGTACTTGGGCATTAAATTTTCTAATGATATCGATTTCTTAAAACGCAGTTTGGATGACGCTGGTATTTGTGTTTTACATGCACCTCATTTTCATCCTGCCATGAAAAATGTAGCTCCAATACGAAAGGAGCTAGGTGTAAAAACCTTTTTCAATATGCTTGGCCCTATGGTAAATCCAGCATTTCCAAAAAATCAGATGGTTGGTGTTTTTAACCTAGAACTGTTACGGCTATACGGGTACTTATATCAAGAAACCGATAAAAACTATGCCATAGTTCATGCTTTGGATGGTTATGATGAAATATCGTTGACAGGAAAAACCAAAACTATAACCAATACCTCTGAAATCTTATTTGATGCCCAAGATATTGGATTGGATCAAATTGACAGCTCAGATATTTATGGTGGAACTACTGTGAAAGAAGCAGCTAAAATTTTCACCAAGATTATTAACGGAAAAGGAACCAAAGCCCAAAATAATGTGGTCTGTGCCAATGCTGGTCTGGCCATAGCCACAGTAAAACAAATTTCCCACGAAGAAGGTATTGCCTTAGCTGAAGAATCTTTATTGAGTGGTGGTGCAAAATCTAGCCTTGATAAATTAATTGAATTGAGCAAATGAACATCTTAGACCAAATAGTATTTGATAAACGAAAGGAAGTTGCTCTGCGTAAAGCCTTAATTCCGGTAAAACAATTAGAATCTTCTGTGTTGTTCGGAAGACCTCTGAACGCTTTAGCTGGTCGACTAAAAAATAGCGGTTCTGGTATCATTGCAGAGCATAAAAGACGCTCACCATCTAAGTCTGTTATAAACCAAAACTTAAATGTACAGGATGTTGCTTTAGGGTATGAAAACGCGGGTGTTTGTGGGATGTCTGTGCTAACCGATAGCAAATATTTTGGCGGCTCTCTAGATGACTTGCTTGTGGCAAGAGCAAGCTGTAATCTACCGCTTTTAAGAAAAGAGTTTACTATAGATGAATACCAAATCATAGAAGCCAAAGCTTATGGTGCTGATGTTATTCTATTAATTGCCGCAATTTTAACTGCTGACCAAATAAAGGAATTTTCCGAATTGGCAAAAAGCTTAAATCTCGACGTGTTACTGGAGGTACATAATCTGGAAGAACTACAAAAATCCATCATGCCATCTATTGATATGCTTGGTGTGAACAACAGAAATTTAAAAACATTTGAAGTCAGCCTTGAAATATCTAAAAACTTGAGTCAACACATTCCAGCAGATTTTGTGAAAGTTTCAGAAAGTGGAATCAGTTCTATTGAAGCCATAAAAGAATTACAACCTTATGGTTATAAAGGCTTTTTAATTGGTGAGAATTTTATGAAAACTGATAATCCTGGTCTTAGCGCAACAGAATTCATCAATACTCTTAACTCATGAAGCTTAAAATCTGCGGAATGAAATATAACACAGTCGAAGTTGCAAATCTGCAACCAGACTATCTTGGCTTTATATTTTATGATAAATCACCTCGTAATTTTGAAGGTATCATTCCAAGTTTACCAAAATCAATAAAAAAAGTTGGTGTTTTTGTTGATGAAGATCTAGAAGTTATTATTCAAAAAGTTGAAAAATATAATCTCGACGCTATTCAACTTCATGGCAATGAATCTCCAGAATATTGTAAAGAATTAAAAGAATGTTGTCATGCTGAACTTGATTCAGCATATCATCTAGAGATTCCTGCATGCGCAGGAATGACAGAAATCATCAAAGTCTTCAGCATCAAAGATGAATTCGATTTTAGTCAACTCCAACCGTATGAAGATATGGTAGACTATTTTCTATTCGACACCAAAGGAAAATTACCTGGTGGAAATGGTTACACTTTTAATTGGGATGTATTAAAAGAGTATCCATCAACTAAACCTTATTTTTTGAGTGGTGGCATAGGATTGGGAGAATTGCAAAAAATCAAGGAATTCATAAAACATCCAACGTCAAAATATTGCTATGCAATTGATGTTAATAGCAAATTTGAAATTGAGCCTGGACTAAAAAGCATTAATGAATTAGAAAAATTTATATATGAGCTACAACATTAACAACAAAGGGTATTACGGTGAATTTGGCGGTGCATTTATTCCAGAAATGCTCTATCCAAATGTAGAAGAGTTACGTCAAAACTATCTCAAAGTAATGGCAGAACCCTCTTTTCAAGAAGAATTCCATCAACTATTAAAAGATTATGTTGGCAGACCTTCTCCACTCTATTTTGCCAAACGCCTTTCAGAAAAATACAACACTAAAGTATATCTAAAACGTGAAGATTTAAATCACACAGGTGCACACAAAGTCAATAATACCATCGGGCAAATACTAATGGCAAAACGATTGGGCAAAACCAGGATTATTGCCGAAACTGGTGCAGGACAACACGGCGTGGCTACGGCTACGGTTTGTGCCCTGATGGGTTTACAATGTATTGTTTATATGGGCGAAATCGACATTGCAAGACAAGCACCAAATGTGGCACGGATGAAAATGTTAGGGGCAGAAGTAAGACCTGCGTTATCAGGTAGCAGAACCTTAAAAGATGCCACTAACGAAGCCATTAGAGATTGGATTAACAATCCAGTAAATACTCATTATATTATTGGCTCTGCCATTGGTCCACATCCCTATCCTGACATGGTGACGCGGTTTCAATCTATAATTTCAGAAGAAATAAAATGGCAACTCAAAGAAAAAGAAGGCAGGGAAAACCCTGACTATGTGGTCGCTTGTATTGGCGGAGGCAGCAATGCCGCTGGCACTTATTATCATTTTTTAGACAATAAAGATGTTGGTATTATAGCCGTTGAAGCTGCCGGCAAAGGCATTCATTCTGGTGAAAGTGCAGCCACATCGGTATTAGGTAAAGAAGGCATCATACATGGTTGTAAAACCCTATTAATGCAAACTATTGATGGTCAAATTACCGAACCCTATTCTATTTCCGCAGGATTGGATTATCCTGGCGTTGGCCCTTTGCACTCGCACTTATACAAATCGGGTCGCGGAGAGTTTTATTCCGCAACAGATGATGAAGCCATGCAAGCCGGATTAGAATTAACTAAACTAGAGGGAATCATTCCAGCGATAGAGACCAGTCATGCTTTGGCTATTTTTAAGCATAAAACGTTTCAACCAGAGGATATTGTGGTGATTAGTCTATCGGGGCGCGGTGATAAGGATTTACAGAACTATATTGATTATTTTAAACTTTAAAAAGATAAAAGAGTAGAGAATTTAGATGAGAGACGTATCCAAAATTTTCAACAGAAGCAAAGTCTCTCATCTCGCTTCTCTTATCTCGTTTATAAAACATGAACAGAATAAATCAAACACTAAACAAAGACAAAAAGCTCTTGTCTATATATTTTACGGCAGGCTACCCAAACCTTGATGATACCGTTTCTATTATTCAAAATTTGGAAAAAAGTGGTGTGGATATGATTGAAATTGGGCTACCCTTTAGTGACCCTCTTGCTGACGGACCAACCATTCAAGCGAGTTCAACTGCGGCTTTAAAAAATGGAATGACTACTGAAAAACTTTTCGAACAAATAAAAGACATCCGAAAATCGGTTGCAATTCCTTTAATCATTATGGGCTATTTTAATCCCGTTTTGCAATATGGTGTAGAAGCCTTTTGCAAAAAATGTCAAGAAATTGGTATTGATGGCCTAATCTTACCCGATTTACCTGCTGATGTTTATGACGCAGAGTATAAAACAATTTTTGAAAAATATGGACTCATCAATGTGTTTTTAATCACGCCTCAAACCTCGGAAGAACGTATTAGATACATTGATTCTATTTCAAACGGATTTATTTATATGGTAAGTTCGGTAAGTACAACAGGATCACAATCAGGTTTTGGAGAAGCACAGACAAAATATTTTGAGCGTATTTCAAAAATGAATTTAAAGAACCCTCAGATTGTTGGTTTTGGGATTTCTAATAATGAAACCTTTACCCAAGCTACTAAATTTGCCAAAGGAGCCATTATTGGAAGTGCTTTTATAAAGTTTTTAACCACTAATGGTATCTCAAACATTGATAAATTTGTAAAAAGCATTTTAAAATGAAACTCTTTAACGATTGGCGATTAATCATTCTACTATGTCTAACCCTAGGCTTAGCACCATTTTTTCCCGAACCTCATATTGTGGGTAAAATGAAATGGCTAGCAGGTGGAGCTGTCGGTATGTCTGCTATGGACTACTTTGATGTATTGCTTCATGGGTTTCCTTTTGTATTATTGATGAGATTAATAATCGTTAAGCTTAAAAAGTGAGATTCTGAAACAAGTTCAGAATGACAATAATTATGGTATTAAACATCGTCCTTATAGAACCCGAAATCCCAAATAATACAGGCAATATTGGTCGATTAGCTTTGGCTACAGGATCTCGATTACACTTGGTAAAACCTTTTGGTTTTGAAATTGATGACAAACGCCTAAAACGTGCTGGACTTGATTATTGGCAGCATCTTGAAGTTATTTATTACAAAAGTAAAGAAGAATTCTTCACTAAAAATTCAGATAAAAACATGGCTTTTTTAAGCAGTCATGGCACCAAATCGCATTGGGATATACAGTTTGAAGACGATATGTTTCTTGTATTTGGCAAAGAGTCTGTTGGTTTATCAAAACCTTTAATTGAAGAGCGCAAAGCAGATTTATTCAAAATACCAATGTATAGTGAAAACATTAGAAGTCTTAATCTATCAAATGCCGTTAGCATAATCGTATATGAAGGCTTACGGCAACTTCGTTAAAAATATCACAAAATAGGTATTGTGATTAAACGCTTTTAAAACTATAAAGTCATAGTGGTGTTCATTAACATGTACTGAACTCATTTCAGTATTTAAACACATAAATTATGATTTCAAAAACATTAAAACTTGGCGTATTAGCTATCGCAATTTGCTCTATTTCATTTGTAGATGCACAAGAAAGGAAACGCAAACACAGACCAAGTCCTGAAGAATTATTCCAAAAATTAGACACTAATGATGATGGAGCATTATCGTTAGAGGAATTCAAGAACAAACGTCAACGTGAAGATATTAAAGAAGAAACAGTTGGCGAACACTTTAAAGAATTAGACACAGATGCCAACGGCTCATTATCTCTAGAAGAATTTACCGCTAAAAACGAACTTATGAAACAAAAACGTATTAAAGATCGCTTTTCTGAAATGGATAAAGATGGTAACGGAACAGTAGATTTAGAAGAGTATGAAGCCTTTGTAGAAAATCACAAAAAAGAAAGACCAAAGCGTAAGCGTGGTAAAGATTGATTGATTTGATGGAAAATCCTCTTGTTACACAAGGGGATTTTATTTTGATGATTTTTTATAGTTTTGATTTTGTATCTTTTCTAATAAAAATTTCAACTATTGAACTATTCTTCTAAAACCCTAAAAGTCGTCTCTGAATATGCCCAAATTATTTTTGGTATTATATTGGCTAGTATCGGTCTTAAGGCATTTTTACTACCAAATGGTTTTTTAGATGGTGGAGTCACTGGCATCGCTCTACTTGTAAAAACCAAAGTTGATATCAATATATCTTTATTATTAATACTATTTAGTATTCCATTTTTAATTTTAGGCTTTTTCACCGTAACTAAGCGTATTGTTATAAAGTCTATCATAAGTATTCTCGGACTGGCGCTTTTTATTCACTTTGAAAATTTTAGCACCATTACAGAAGATAAGTTACTTATATCAATTTTTGGTGGTTTGTTTTTGGGTGCAGGTATTGGCATTGCCATACGGAATGGTTCTGTATTGGATGGCTCAGAAATTTTAGGAATTTATCTCAATGATAGGTTTGGAATAAGTATTGGACAAATTATCTTGGTTTTTAATGTGATTCTATTCAGTATTACAGCATTAGTTTTATCCGTAGAAATAGCTCTGTACTCAATTCTTACCTATATAGTTACGGCTAAAGTAACCGATCTTATTATTGAAGGTTTTGAAGATTTTATTGGGGTTACAATAGTTTCTAAAAAGTATAGAGAAGTAGAAATTGCCATAATGCAAGAACTAGGTACTGGTATGACATTATACAAAGGTACTCGTGGTTTAGGGAGTTCTGGAAAAACCGAAGATTTTGACATTATCCATATTATAATCAATAGAATTGACATCAAGAAAATGTATCGGGTTGTTAACAAAATAGATTCAAAGGCTTTCATTGTAGAGTTTGATGTGAATACTGTTAAAGGTGGTGTTTTACGGCATTATCTGGATAAGAAAAAGAACAGAGAAATACCCAAGCTATAAAAACTCGGAATACTGCATCACCCTAAAATCATATGTATTAAACTCTGGGTTTTTAGCCTTTAATTGTCGGTAAAGTGGGAGTTTGCTTATTGAGATATTTGCTGCACCTGATGCTGAGGTTAGTGAAACGGTTTTAATTATTCTTTCAGATTTGGCAGATTGCTTCGTTTCACTCGTAATGACAGGTAGTTGAAATTGATGAATTCTTGGCACTTCATTAGTTACCAATACTAATTTCAAATTATAATCTCTTAAATGCCTTCTGAAAAAATATTCTGGACCATTTTTGCTGTTTCCACCTGTAAACAAAATGGTTTTGATATTTGGATATTGTTTTAAGCATCCTATTATATCTCTCAATTTTACATTGGTCATTCCAAGATCTGAAGCATCAATTTTTTCGCGCTCGCATGAGGCTACAATGTCGTAAACTCCTATTTTGTTTTTAATCAAAAACTGTTTGCGTTGAGTTATAGCTTCTTCAGAATTGTCGTATCTAAAATTCAGATTATGAATTTTATCTATAAATATCCATAGTGAGTTATAGTAACTTCCGTAGCAGAAGTCTACATCTTGTTCTAATAATTCGCCAATAGAAAATCGTGGTGGTGGCAATGTGCCAACAATTAATTTTTCGGTATCATCTTTTATGAATGGTATATATGGATGCTCGTGAAGAAACACTATCTCACAAAAACCAATTCTTTATCAGATGATAAGCTTTCACTAAAAACATAGCCTTCATAATTAAAGCCTTTTATATCCTCTAAAGTCTTAGCATCAGTATCTATGATATAGCGAGTCATATAACCTCTAGCCAGTTTAGCAAAAGTCATTATGGTTTTATATTCGCCATTTTTAAAATCCTTGAAATTAACATCTATTACAGGTACTTTTAAAGCTTTCGTATCTATAGCTTTAAAATACTCGTTACTTGCAAGATTTAAAAATAGTTCACCATCTTCCAGTTCATCATTTAAAGCTTGGGTTACTTTTTTCTTCCAAAATTCATAAAGGTTTTTGTTTTTGCCTACAGGCATTTTTGTACCCATTTCTAAACGATAAGGTTGAATTAAATCTAATGGCTTCAAAATACCATAAAGACCAGAAATTATACGAACAGTATCTTGAACTTTGTCTAACTTTTTGGTATCAATTGTATAAGCATCCAAACCTCTGTATACGTCACCACTAAAGGCATAAATGGCTTGGCGTGCATTTTCTTTTGTGAACGGCAAACTCCACTCTTGATTGCGCTCGTAATTTAATTGCCCCAAGTTATCAGATATGCTCATAAGCTTAGATAAGCTTTTAGCTGATTTCTTTTTCAGAAGTTTATTTAGACGTTCTGCTTCTGCTAAAAAACAACCTTCGGTAGTTTTAGCAGTTGGTAATTTGCTTTCAAAATCTAAGGATTTAGCTGGTGATAATACGAGTTTCATAGTTCATTTTTAATTCAATTCAAATTTACGAACTAGAAACTATTTCTAAAAAGTTAGGCCACAAATAATAGCAATAGTACTATTAATTATCTTGATGCTTGGCATAGCCTCTCCACTTCTCTATGCATTGCTGCATATCTTCAGGAATATCAGTCGAAAAACTAAGCCATTTACCCGTTGTTGGGTGTTCAAAACCTAAGGTCTTGGCATGCAATGCCTGTCTTGGCAAAACTTTAAAACAATTCTCAACAAACTGCTTGTATTTGGTAAACGTTGTTCCTTTTAAGATTATTTCACCACCATAACGTTCATCATTAAAAAGCGTATGACCAATGTGCTTCATGTGTACGCGGATTTGGTGGGTACGACCAGTTTCGAGTTTACAACTTACTAAGGTGACATAACCTAAACGCTCTAATACCTTATAATGCGTAACAGCTGGTTTACCCTTATAAGCTTCATCACCTTCATATACAGTATTTTGCAATCTATTTTTGGGATGTCGACCTATATTACCCTCTACAGTACCTTCATCTTCTTCAACATTGCCCCAAACTAAAGTTATGTACTCGCGTTCACTTGTTTTTTCGGCAAATTGGTTAGACAGATGTGCCATGGCTTGTTCGGTTTTTGCTACTACTAACAACCCACTTGTTTCTTTGTCTATACGATGCACCAAACCAGGGCGGTTGCTTGAGTTATTGGGTAAATTTTCAAAATGATAAATAAGACCGTTTATCAATGTACCTGAGTAATTACCATGACCAGGATGCACTACCATACCTGCTGGTTTATTTACAACTAAGAGTTCATCATCTTCGTAAACAATATCTATAGGAATATCTTCGGCAACTAATAGATATTCGTGTGGTGGATGCTCAAATTTTACGGTAATATTGTCGTTTGGTTTTACCTTGTAATTAGATTTTACTGGTGTTCCATTAACAAAAATAGAACCGTCTTTTGCTGCTTGTTGAATTTTGTTTCGTGTAGCATTTTCAACAAAATTCATTAAGTATTTATCAATACGAAGTGGTTGCTGCCCCTTCTCTACCTTGAAAGCATAATGCTCGTAAAGTTCATCTTCCTCCTCAGACATATCTACGATATCTGCCATGCAATTAACGATTTCCGTTTCCTAAAACTACATCTATTGTAGATGTTAGTGGCAACATTGTTCCAGGTTTTAAGGTTTTGCCTTTATGTTTTAAACCTAGCACTACGTCTTTACCAATGTTATCGATATAGGTAATTTCACCTATTTTGAATTCCAAAGCTTCCAATTGTGGTCTAGCTTGTCTAAAAGTACGTTTCAAAACATTTGGCACCTCAACTTTACGGTAACCCGAAGGATTAAGAATTAAATAAATTTTTCTGTTTTCCTTTACTTGAGCACCTGCAATTGGATCCTGCTCTATAACTGAATATTTAGGATAATTTGGGTTATAATTTGCTGAATCCTGAATTTCCATCCTAAGATCGTTATCATCAAGCTCTATCTTTACTGTCTCTAAGGATTTTCCTTTTAAATCTGGTACGGTCACAAATTCACCATGGTTCGTTGTAATGTTTAACCATTTTAGAACTAAGAAACTTAGAACAACAATAGCTGCAACGGCCAATGCTAATTGCTTAAAAAACACTTTACTGGTTAAAAACTTTACAATACTCATAGGCTGTTAACTTATTGACAAATCTAAATAAATAATCTAACGTTAAAAAATTAATATACGTATGCTTCGTTTCATTTAGATTATTGAAAATAAATGATACTTTTACGTTACAACTTGTTCAATTTATATTACCTAGTTTTTAGGCTTTAAGTATGAAGAAAAATATTGCCATAATTATGGGAGGCTACTCTAGCGAATATGAAATTTCGCTAAAGAGTGGGAATGTTGTTTACAACACTTTAAATAAGGACAAATACAATGTTTATCGCATTCATATTTTTAAGGATAAATGGGTTTATGTTGATGAAAACAACAACGAATTCCCAGTAGATAAAAATGATTTTTCTGTTATGGTGAATGACCATAAGGTCACATTTGATTGTGTTTTTAACGCCATACATGGTTCTCCAGGTGAGGATGGCTACATGCAAGCGTACTTTAAATTATGGAGTTTGCCACAAACAAGTTGCAATATGTACCAAGCCGCTTTAACATTTAATAAGCGTGATTTACTGG
>JAGQZO010000015.1 GCA_020435515.1 Winogradskyella sp.
CTATGAAGCAAGATGAAACGGCTTCTAAATGTGATTATATTGCGGCATTACCTCATAACTTAGAATCTTGGGGTGATTTTGAATTGAAATCTGGTCATTTCTCAATGATGCAGCCTACAATTCGTCCTTTATTCGATACAAAACAATTCCAGGAAGTGCTTTTAGCATGGAACGGAAATAGTTCATCATACAGAGATTACTTAAAATCAGTTTGGACTGCTGATATTTTAAATGGAACATCGTTTAACAAAGCTGTTCAAGATGGTTTCTTTGTGTCAACTACTTCAACTTCAGAAGAGGTTGTTGAAACTTCAGCAGATGAAACTTCAGAAGAAGTAGAAGTGCCAAGCGGAAATGCAGCAAGATCATTAGCTCGTTCTGTAAAGTCTGATGGTATGGAATTATCACTTTACACCAAAACAGGTATGGGTGATGGTCAGCAAGCTAATAACCCTTGGTTACAAGAATTCCCAGATCCTATTACAAGAACAACTTGGGATAATTACCTTACCGTATCTAGAGCAGATGCAGAGCAACTTGGTTTGGTGAATGAAAATGTTGCTAATGGTGGTTTAAATGGTAGTTATGCAAAAGTTACTGTTAATGGTGTAACTGTTGAAAACGTACCAGTATTAATTCAGCCAGGTCAGGCTAAGGGATCTGTTGGTTTAGCATTTGGATATGGAAGAACATCTTCTGCACTTAAGGATGAAATGAAGACAGGTGTTAATGCATACCCTTTATATCAAAACTTTAATAGCGTACAAGAAGTAACTGTTGAGAAGGCATCTGGAATGCATGAATTTGCTTGTGTACAATTGCATAATACATTGATGGGTCGTGGAGACATCATTAAGGAAACAACACTAGAGATATTCAATACTAAAGATAAACACTATTGGAATGCAGTTCCTGAAGTGTCTTTAAACCATGTTGAAACTCCTGTGACATCGCCAGATGTAGATTTATGGGATGAATTTGATCGTTCTATAGGACATCACTTTAACTTATCTATAGACTTAAATGCTTGTACAGGTTGTGGTGCATGTGTTATTGCATGTCACGCTGAAAACAACGTACCTGTAGTTGGTAAGTCTGAAATGAGACGAAGCCGAGATATGCACTGGTTACGTATAGATAGATATTATTCATCTCAAGATACGTTTGAAGGTGATAACGATAAAAAAGATAATATTTCTGGTTTAAATAGTTCATTAAGTGAATTTGGTGAAATGGAAAGTCCTGCGGATAATCCACAAGTAGCTTTCCAACCAGTAATGTGTCAGCATTGTAATCATGCTCCTTGTGAAACAGTTTGTCCTGTTGCAGCAACTGCTCACGGTCGCCAAGGTCAAAACCACATGGCTTACAACCGTTGTGTAGGTACAAGATACTGTGCAAACAACTGTCCATACAAAGTGCGTCGTTTCAACTGGTTCTTATACAACCAAAACGATGAGTTCGATTACTACATGAATGATGACTTAGGACGTATGGTATTAAACCCAGACGTTACGGTTCGTTCTCGTGGTGTTATGGAAAAATGTTCTATGTGTATACAAAAAACACAAAAAACTATTCTTGATGCTAAAAGAGAAGGACGTCCTGTTAAGGATGGAGAGTTCCAAACAGCATGTTCTGCTGCTTGTGGTAATGGCGCTATGGTATTTGGAGATATCAATGATAAAGACAGCAAGATTGCAGAACTAAAAGAAGATAAAAGAGCGTACCACTTGTTAGAGCATGTAGGTGTAAAACCAAATGTGGTTTATCAGACGAAGGTGCGTAACACAACGGAAGCATAAATTAAAAATTAAAGAATCAATTATATAATTATGGCGTCTCATTACGAAGCACCTATTAGAAGACCTTTAGTTACCGGAGAAAAATCGTATCACGATGTTACAGTAGATGTAGCAAGACCGGTTGAAGGCAAAGCAAACAAAGCTTGGTGGATTGTTTTCAGTATTTCTTTGGTTGCGTTCCTTTGGGGAATAGGTTGTATTATTTATACCATATCAACTGGTATTGGAGTTTGGGGTCTTAATAAGACTGTAAACTGGGCTTGGGATATTACTAACTTTGTTTGGTGGGTTGGTATCGGTCACGCAGGAACACTGATTTCAGCGGTACTTTTATTGTTCCGTCAAAAATGGAGAATGGCTATTAACCGTTCTGCAGAAGCGATGACAATCTTCTCAGTTGTACAAGCGGGTTTATTCCCAATCATTCACATGGGTCGTCCATGGTTAGCGTATTGGGTATTACCAATTCCTAATCAGTTTGGTTCTTTGTGGGTTAACTTTAACTCGCCATTACTTTGGGACGTATTTGCAATTTCTACATATCTATCGGTATCATTAGTATTCTGGTGGACAGGTTTATTGCCAGATTTCGCCATGATTCGTGATAGAGCGGTTAGACCTTTTCAAAAGAAAATCTATTCATTATTAAGTTTTGGTTGGTCTGGTAGAGCAAAAGATTGGCAACGTTTTGAGGAAGTGTCTTTGGTACTTGCAGGTTTAGCAACACCATTAGTACTTTCGGTACATACTATTGTATCTTTTGACTTCGCAACGTCTGTAATACCAGGTTGGCATACTACGATTTTCCCACCTTACTTCGTTGCAGGTGCGATTTTCTCAGGATTTGCTATGGTAAATACACTTCTTATTATCATGAGAAAAGTGTGTAGTCTCGAAGATTATATTACTGTACAACACATCGAGTTAATGAACATCGTCATCATGATTACTGGTTCTATAGTTGGTGTGGCATATATTACTGAGTTGTTTATTGCTTGGTACTCTGGTGTAGAGTATGAGCAGTATGCATTCTTAAACAGAGCAACTGGTCCTTACTGGTGGGCATATTGGGCAATGATGACGTGTAACGTGTTCTCACCTCAGTTTATGTGGTTTAAGAAACTTAGAACAAGTATCATGTTCTCATTCTTCATATCTATTGTTGTAAATATAGGTATGTGGTTTGAGCGTTTTGTTATTATCGTTACATCATTACACAGAGATTACTTACCATCATCTTGGACAATGTTCTCACCAACATTTGTAGATATCGGTATTTTCATCGGAACTATAGGATTCTTCTTTGTGTTATTTTTATTGTACTCACGTACATTCCCAGTAATTGCACAAGCAGAGGTTAAGACGATTTTAAAGTCTTCTGGTGAGCGTTATAAGAAAATTAGAGAGCGAGGCGATAGCTTAGTCGGAACTGGTGCTGATGCTAGAACATCTAACTCAGTGGGATTTGTAGCACCATCTCCTAAAAAAGCTACTCCACCAGTTGATAATTCAGAAAAGGTAAATAACCTTTTAGGTACTATTGGTTCTTTTGATGCATCAAAAGAAACAGCAGATGATTTAAAAAAGATCAACGGTGTAGGTCCTAAAATGGAAGAAGTGCTTAATAGCATTGGTATCTATACATTCTTACAAGTAAGTAAGATGACAAAAACAGAATATGACTTGTTAGATTCAATTACAGGTTCTTTCCCAGGAAGAGCAGAGCGTGATGATTGGGCAGGGCAAGCTAAAAATTTATTAAATAACTAATATAGTATATGGAAGCTTCAAAAGTAATTCATGCTATTTATACAGATGATGATGTATTAATGTCTGCCGTAAAAAAGGTTAAGGCAGAGAAGCATCACATCGAAGAAATATATACACCTTTTCCGGTTCATGGACTAGACAAAGCAATGGGCTTAGCTCCAACACGTATTGCAATCACTGCATTTATGTATGGCTGTGTTGGTTTAACAGTTGCTATTGTAATGATGAATTTTATAATGATTAAAGACTGGCCGCAAGATATAGGTGGTAAGCCAAGTTTTAGTTATTTAGAGAATATGCCTGCGTTTGTACCTATTATGTTTGAGCTTACGGTATTTTTTGCAGCGCACTTAATGGTAATCACATTCTATCTAAGAAGTAGAATGTGGCCTTTTAAAAAGGCTGAAAATCCAGACCCAAGAACAACAGATGATCATTTTTTAATGGAGATAGCTATTCATAATAATGAAAGCGAACTAACTTCATTATTAAAAGAAACAGGAGCTGTTGAAATTAATATTGTAGATAAAGACGAAGATGCACATTAATATGAAGACATCATTGAAATATATCGTAGTACTAGTTGTATTGGTAGGTTTTGTATCATGCCAAAAGAATTCAAGACCTAACTACCAATACATGCCTAATATGTATGAATCAGTTGGGTATGAAGCTTATCAAGAATCTGATGCTTTTGCAAATGGAGTTGAAGCGCAGTTGCCAGCAGAAGGAACAATTCCTAGAGGTGATTTTATGCCTTATGAAATAGAAGATACCAATGAAGGCTACGATTTAGCAAAAACAAGTTTAAAAAGTCCTTTAGATTCAACTCAAGTAGATTATGAAAAAGGAAAAGTACTTTACGATATTTACTGTGGAATTTGCCATGGAACTAAAGGAAATGGTAAAGGAAAATTGGTAGAGCGCGAAAAGATTTTAGGTGTACCAAGCTATGATGATGCAGGTAGAGCAATCACAGCAGGTAGTATTTACCATGTAATATACTATGGTAAAAACACAATGGGTTCTTATGCTAACCAATTGAATGAAAATGAGCGTTGGCAGGTAGTTGCTTATGTTGAAAAGCTAAAAGCAGATTTAGAAAAATAAGATTTAGATAAAGATTATATAATGGAATATAAAATTTCAAATCGATTAAGAATGGGTGCTATCATTATGATGGTACTTGGTTTGATAGGTGTTGCTTATGGATTCATTGATTCTCACGGATATACAGAAGAAAATATTACTGAGAAATTAGCTGAAGAGCACCATGGTCATGGTGATTCACATGCAACTGAAGCTCACGGAAATGAGCATGCAGATTCTGGACATGGTGAAGTTGCCAGTCATGATGAAGAAGCTCACGGAGGTTTAACACACCACGAAGAGCATGCACTACATCAAATTCACAATAGACCTTATGCAGCACTTTATGTTGGTGCTTTCTTTTTCTTTATGATTGCTTTAGGTGTGCTTGCTTTTTACGCCATTCAATATGCTGCTCAAGCAGGATGGTCACCGGTACTTTTTAGAGTTATGGAAGGAATCACTTCTTATGTTTTACCTGGTGGTTTAATTGTTTTAGCCATTGCATTTGCTGCAGACAGTCATTTATTTGTTTGGTTGAAAGAGGGTATTACCGAAGTAGGTCATGAAAACTATGATAAATTAGTTGCAGGTAAATCAGGTTGGTTAAATAAAACGGGATTCTTTATAAGAGGTTTAATTTTCTTAGGAGGTTGGTCTCTTTATAGACATTTCTCTAGAAAATTCTCTATAGCTCAGGATAGTGCAGATGATAACAGAAATTTCAAAAAGAATTTCAGAATATCTGCAGCGTTTTTAGTGTTCTATATCTATACTGAATCTATGATGTCTTGGGATTGGGTAATGAGTGTAGATCCGCACTGGTTTAGTACCTTATTTGGATGGTATGTTTTTGCAAGTATGTTCGTTAGCGGTATTACTGTAATTGCAATGATAACTATCTATTTAAAATCTAAAGGATTATTAGAATTTGTAAACGATAGTCACATCCATGACTTAGCTAAGTTTATGTTCGGTATCAGTATATTCTGGACATATTTATGGTTCTCTCAATTCATGTTAATTTGGTATTCAAATATTCCAGAAGAGGTAACCTATTTTGTTACTAGAATAGAACATTATAAACTACCATTCTTCGGAATGTTAGCTATGAATTTTATTTTCCCATTACTATTGTTAATGAACAGTGATTACAAGCGTATAAATTGGTTTGTAATAATGACAGGTATTGTAATTTTATGCGGACACTATTTAGATGTTTTCAACTGGATTATGCCTGCTACGGTAGTAGATAGATGGTTTATTGGTATGCCAGAAATAGGAGCTATCTTATTATTTGGTGGATTATTCTTATTTATAGTATTTACTGCTTTAGGTAAGGCACCGCTATTAGCAAAAGGAAACCCATTTATGAAGGAAAGCGAACATTTCCATTATTAATATTTAAAAAGAACTCATACGATAATGACTACTTTATTAACGATTATAATTGTACTCTTTGTAGCTGTTGCCATTTGGCAATTGATAAAGATTTTTGACTTAGCTCAAGTAGGCGCAAGCAATACTCAGATTGCTGATGATAAAGACAATAAAATGAATGGTTACCTTATGATGGGCTTCTTAGCCTTCATATATATCATTACTATACTTTGTTTTTGGTATTTAGGAGATCTACCATTAATGTCTAATTCCGCTTCAGAACATGGTCCAGGTATAGATAGCCTTATGGCTATTTCTATGGTTGTTATCTTTATTGTTCAAACAGTGACTCAATTTTTATTACACTACTTTGCCTTTAAGTATAGAGGTGAAAAAGGTAGAAAAGCATTGTTTTATGCAGATAATAATACCTTAGAAGCTATATGGACAGGTATTCCTGTAATAGTTTTAGCAGGATTAATTATTTATGGATTATTCACATGGAATGATATCATGAACGTAGACGACCAAGAGGATCCTCTTATTGTTGAACTTTATGCACAACAATTCAACTGGAAAGCAAGATATGGTGGTCAAGATAATGTACTAGGAAAAGCAAACGTAAGGTTGATTGACTTAGATAGAGCTAATATATTAGGTGTTGATGAAGGAGATCCTAATGCTCAAGACGATGTTATCGTTACAGAGCTACACTTACCGGTTAATAGACCAGTGTTATTTAAAATGCGTTCTCAAGATGTATTACACTCAGCTTACATGCCTCATTTTAGAGCACAAATGAACTGTGTGCCTGGTATGGTAACCCAATTTGGTTTCACTCCAACTGTAACAACAGCAGATATGCGTGAAACAGAGGACATGAAAGACAAGGTTCTAAACATTAATAAAATAAGAACTGAAAAGAGCAACGAGTTAACTGCAAATGGAGAAGAAGCTTTAGAGCCATATGAGTTTGATTACCTTTTAATATGTAATAAAATCTGTGGTAAATCTCACTACAATATGCAAATGAAGATTATTGTAGAGACTGAAGAAGAGTATAATGCTTGGATGGCAGAACAGACCACTTTTGCAAAATCATTGAATTAAAAAATTAGAAAAAGAGAATAGATTATGTCAGCAACAGTAGATACACACAATCACGACGATCACGACGTACATCATCATAAAGAAACTTTTGTAACTAAATACATTTTTAGTCAGGATCACAAAATGATTGCTAAGCAGTATTTAATTACTGGAGTAATTGTTATGGGTATCATAGGTATTTTAATGTCTTTAATGATACGTATGCAAATTGCTTGGCCAGAGCAACCAAATGCTGTTTTTCAAGCTTTATTAGGTAAGTGGGCACCAGAAGGTGTCATGGATGCGGATATCTATTTAGCATTAGTGACTATACATGGTACTTTAATGGTATTCTTTGTATTAACGGCAGGATTGAGTGGTACGTTCAGTAACCTTTTAATTCCGCTTCAGATTGGTGCGAGAGATATGGCTTCAGGCTTCTTAAACATGGTATCTTACTGGTTGTTTTTTGTGTCTTGTGTTGTTATGATTTTGTCCTTCTTTGTTGAGATGGGACCTGCAGCAGCTGGTTGGACAATTTATCCACCATTAAGTGCTTTACCAATGGCGCAGCCTGGATCTGGTACTGGTATGACCTTATGGTTAGTGTCTATGGCAATATTTATTGCTTCTTCTTTACTAGGGTCATTAAACTATATTGTTACAGTGCTTAACCTTAGAACAAAAGGGATGTCAATGACAAGATTACCATTGACGATTTGGGCATTTTTTATAACAGCAGTAATAGGTGTAATTTCGTTTCCAGTGCTTTTATCAGCAGCATTGCTTTTAATTATGGATAGAAGTTTTGGCACCTCATTCTTCTTATCCGACATATTTATTCAGGGTGAAGTATTACACTATCAAGGTGGTTCACCAGTTTTATATGAACACTTATTCTGGTTCTTAGGACATCCTGAGGTATATATTGTATTATTACCAGCATTAGGTATTACTTCAGAAATTATTGCTACAAATTCTAGAAAACCAATTTTTGGTTACAGAGCCATGATTCTTTCTATTCTGGCAATAGCATTTTTATCTACAATAGTTTGGGGTCACCACATGTTCGTATCTGGTATGAACCCATTCTTAGGTTCTGTATTTACATTTACAACACTATTAATTGCAATACCTTCTGCTGTAAAAGCATTCAATTATATAACCACACTTTGGAAAGGGAATCTGCAAATGAATCCAGCTATGCTGTTTTCAATAGGCTTAGTATCTACTTTTATTACAGGTGGTTTAACAGGTATTATTTTAGGCGATAGTGCGTTAGATATTAATGTGCACGATACATATTTTGTGGTAGCTCACTTTCACTTGGTAATGGGTATATCTGCATTGTACGGTGTATTTGCAGGTGTATACCACTGGTTCCCTAAAATGTTTGGTCGTATGATGAATAAGAATCTTGGATATATCCATTTCTGGATAACAGCCGTTTGCGCTTATGGTGTATTTTTCCCTATGCACTTTATAGGAATGGCAGGTTTACCAAGACGTTACTATACAAACTCTAATTTCCCGTTGTTTGATGACACAGCAGATACACAAGTGGTCATTACAGTATTTGCTCTGATTGCAGGTCTTGCTCAAATAGTATTCTTATATAATTTTATAAGTAGTATTTTCTATGGTAAGAAAGCTGAACAAAACCCATGGCGATCAAACACTTTAGAGTGGACAGCTCCTGTAGAGCACATGCACGGTAACTGGCCAGGTGAAATACCACATGTACATCGTTGGCCATACGATTACAGTAAGCCAGGACATGATGAAGATTTTGTGCCACAAAACGTGCCAATGAAAGAAGGTGAAGAAGAATTACATCACTAACTTTTAAGACATATAATATTAGAAAGCCTTTCAATTTAAGAAAGGCTTTTTCTTTATATTTGTTTTGTATGAATGAAAACTTAAATCCATCTAACGACAATTATAGTTCTGAAGAGCTTGACTTAGAAAAAAAGTTAAGACCCTTATCCTTTAATGATTTTACAGGACAAGACCAGGTATTAGAGAATTTATTGGTTTTTGTTCAAGCCGCTAATTTAAGAGGGGAAGCTCTAGATCATACATTATTTCATGGTCCACCAGGATTAGGAAAAACCACTCTAGCTCATATTCTGGCAAATGAGTTAGATGTAAATATTAAGGTGACATCAGGTCCTGTATTGGATAAACCAGGTGATTTAGCAGGTTTACTCACAAATTTAGAAGACAGAGACGTCCTATTTATAGATGAAATTCATCGATTGAGTCCAATTGTAGAAGAGTATTTATACTCTGCAATGGAAGATTACAAAATAGACATTATGATAGAATCTGGACCAAACGCAAGAACAGTTCAGATTAATTTAAACCCATTTACCTTAGTTGGTGCTACCACACGTTCAGGATTGTTAACAGCACCTATGCGAGCACGCTTTGGTATTAGCAGTCGTTTACAGTATTATAAAACCGATTTGCTCACCACTATTGTACAACGAAGTTCATCAATATTGAATGTGCCTATATCCATGGAAGCTGCTGTAGAAATTGCTGGTCGTAGTCGTGGTACACCTCGTATTGCTAATGCCTTATTAAGACGTGTTAGGGATTTTGCTCAGATAAAAGGAAATGGCAAAATAGATATAGAGATTGCCAAGTTTGCACTAGAAGCCTTAAATGTAGATGCTCACGGTTTAGATGAAATGGATAACAAAATCCTCACAACAATAATCGATAAGTTTAAAGGTGGTCCTGTGGGCATTACAACCTTAGCTACAGCTGTGAGTGAAAGTGCGGAAACCATTGAAGAAGTATATGAACCCTTTTTAATTCAACAAGGCTTTATAATGCGAACACCACGAGGTCGTGAAGTAACTGAGCAAGCCTACAAACATCTTGGTAAGATTAAAGGACCAATTCAAGGTGGTTTATTTTAATTTTCAAGTTTTATTAATTAATTTCATTTTCAATGAGCTTTAAAAATAAATTTATACTAAAGCTTATAGTGGGTTTTACAATTCTGGTGTTTTTAATTAGACTATTAGAAAGCAATGAAAAAAATATAGACAGAAAAGAATTGGTTCAGTTAGAAATTGAATTAGCTACAGACATAAAAGTTATAAAAGGATCAAGAACAAGTTATTATTATAAGTTTTGGGTTAAAAATTACCCTGTAGAGTTTGTAGTAGATTCTAAAAGTTTGCGTAAAAAAAATAATACAGTTCAAACTTTAAAACAGGGCGATTCTATTTTAATTTTGATCAAAAAAAATAATTTAGATATCTTAAATGAAAAGTCTAAAAGAGTTAGGGTCTTTCAAATCATTAAGAGTGATAAAGAATACTTAAAAATTGATTAGCAATAAATCTAAATACACAGAACTTATCAAAACCGAAGCAAAACGCCTCGGTTTTTTATCTTGTGGAGTCAGTAAAGCTGAGTTTTTAGAGGAAGAAGCACCAAGGTTAGAATCTTGGTTAAAGAATAACATGCATGGCGAAATGCGTTATATGGAAAACCATTTCGACAAGCGTTTAGATCCTACACTACTTGTTGAAGGTGCAAAAAGTGTAGTCTCTTTATTGTTAAATTATTACCCTTCAGACCTTCAAACTAATGATTCGTATAAACTATCAAAGTATGCTTATGGAACCGATTACCATTTCGTAATCAAGGATAAATTAAAACAGCTATTACAATTCATTCAAGAGGAAATTGGAGACGTACATGGGCGAGCGTTTGTAGATTCTGCACCAGTATTGGATAAAGCTTGGGCAGCAAAATCTGGCTTAGGCTGGATTGGAAAACATTCAAACTTATTGACCCAAAAAGTAGGTTCGTTCTATTTTATCGCCGAACTTATTATTGATTTAGAATTAGATTATGATACACCTGTTACAGACCACTGTGGTACTTGTACGGCTTGCATTGATGCCTGTCCAACTGAAGCCATAACAGAACCCTATGTTGTAGATGGTAGTAAGTGTATTTCCTATTTTACAATAGAATTAAAAGACAATATTCCGAATGATTTTAAGGGAAAATTTGATGATTGGATGTTTGGCTGTGATATTTGCCAAGATGTTTGTCCTTGGAATCGGTTTTCCAAACCTCACAATGAGCCCTTATTTAATACGCATCCAGACTTGCTATCAATGACAAAAAAAGATTGGGAAGAGATTACAGAAGACACATTTAAAAAAGTATTTAAAAAGTCAGCTGTAAAACGTACTAAATATTCTGGTATTAAAAGGAATATTAATTTTCTACAGTAATAGATTTAGTAGAAGATTCTCTTACTACAAGTTCGGTTGGTAACTCTACAGTTTTAAAAGTAACGGGTTCTTTCTTTTTACGTTGTTTTATTTCTTTATATAATAACTTAAATGAGGTTTTGCCCATATCGTATCCAGGTTGATCAATAGTACTTAATGTTGGTGAAATTACAGAAGACATAAACCAATTACTAAATCCAACAACAGCAATATCATCTGGCACTTTAATACCTTGTTTGTTAAACTCCGTTAGTGCACCTATGGCAACCAAATCTGTATTAATAAAAATACCATCTACGTCGTTATGATCTTTCAATAATTTTTGTGCACTTTCTTTTCCTTCATCAAAACTTTTATCACTACAGTTGCATATATAAACTAATGATGGGTCATATGGTCTGTTGTGATCAGTTAATGCTTGTTTATAACCCAGAAATCTATCAATTGAATTTTGAGGTAGCAACGGACCTCTAAAATGTGCTATTTTCTTACAGCCGATATCAATAAGGTGTTTTGTTGCAGTGTATGCAGCTTTACGATCATCGATAATAACCTTAGAGCATTTTACAACCTTCGCTATTTTATCAAATAGTACTAGAGGAGTATCAGTTTCTATAATTTCATTTAAATGGTTAAAATTAACTGTGCCATTAGCTAAAGACATTAAAATACCATCAACACGTTTACTTAATAGTAAGTCTATTTGTTTTTTCTCGAGCTCAAAAGATTCGTTTGATTGCAGTATAATGACTAAGTATCCTTTCTTCTCTGCTTGTGCAATTATGCCTTTAATAACGCTTGAAAAGAAATGGTGGACAACCTCGGGAATTATAATGCCTATGGTTTTAGATTCTCTGGTTCTTAAGTTTACCGCAAAAGCATTAGGTTTATAATTTAAAGTAGCTGCTGTTTCCTTAACCAAACGTTTAGTCTTTTTACTAACATCAGGATAATCTTTGAGAGCTTTAGATACTGTTGTAATTGATATACCTAAAATTTCAGCTATTTCTTTGAGGGTTACGGGTTTCATATGGTAAAATTATAGTGTTAAAGAAAATATAATGTAAATATACAAATCGAAAACGTTTTCGTAAAATCGAAAACGTTTTCGATATTGAATTATCAGTTTATTACACTCAAGAATGTAAATTCGTTATCAGATTAAGTAAAAAAATAACAATTAAACAACTAAAAGATGAATTTATTAAAAAACAAATGGAGTGTTTTTATTGCTTTTGTTATGGTAGGGTTCTTCCTATCTGCACAGAGTAATATCTCTGGTACCGTTAAAGACAATGATGGTATGCCAGTGCCTGGAGCAAACATTATTCTTGAAGGTACTTCTAAAGGGGCAGTCACAGATATTGATGGTAAGTATTCTGTTTCTAATGTAGAAAATGGCACTTATACTATGGTAGCTTCTTATTTAGGTTATTCAGAATCTAGAAAATCCATAACTGTAGATGGTGCTGATCTAACTGTAGACTTTGTTTTAACAGAAGATACAGAATCTTTAGAGCAGGTAATTGTTACTGGTGTTACAAATCCAAAATCAAAGATTGAATCGAGTGTTTCGGTTACTACTATGAGACCAAGTGTTATTAAGCAATCAGCACCTAGAACAACAGGAGAGATTTTTAGGACTATTCCTGGTATACGTTCAGAGTCTTCAGGTGGTGAAGGTAACTCTAACATAGCAGTAAGAGGTGTGCCAGTTTCTTCAGGTGGTTCAAAATATGTACAGCTACAAGAAGACGGTTTACCAGTATTATTATTTGGGGATATGTCTTTTGCAACAGCGGACATATTTACAAGATTTGACAATAATATCTCAAGAATTGAAGCAATAAGAGGTGGTTCTGCATCTACATTATCTTCAAATTCTCCTGGTGCTATAATTAACTTGATTAGTAAAACAGGTAAAACACAAGGTGGTTCTATAGGAACGTCATTTGGTTTAGATTATGGATCTTTCAGAACAGATTTTGATTACGGAGCACCAATAGGTGAAGGATTATATTTCCATGCAGGTGGTTTTTACAGAGCCGGTGAAGGTATTAGAGAGACAGGATTTACTGCTAATAATGGTGGGCAAATTAAACTAAACCTTACTAAAGAATTTGAAAAGGGTTATGTAAGACTAAGTGCAAAATATCTAAATGACAGAGCTGCAGCATACTTGCCAATGCCGATAAAAGTTACAGGAACAAATGATGATCCAAGTTGGGGAAATGCACCAAACTTTGATGCAACAAGAGGTTCTTTACATTCTTCGTATTTAACACAAAATGTTGGTTTAGGTGCAGATGGTCAATTAAGACGATCTAATGTTGCTGACGGAATGAATCCTATATCAACATCGTTAGGCTTAGACGCATCTTTTGAGTTAACAGATGGTTGGAGAATTAGAAATAATGGAAGATTTTCATTCAATAAAGGACGTTTTGTATCTCCATTTCCAGCAGAGGTAAGTACAGCTTCTGCAATAGCAGATTCATTTGGTACAGGTTCTACACTAAGCTATGCAAATGATGGATCAGTTGTTAATGGTGATGCATTAGTAGCTAGAATTCATATGTTTGATACTGAGTTAAATGACTTTAATAACTTTATGAATGATTTAAGATTAACTAAATCTTTTAATAATGTAGATATTACTTTAGGTTACTTTAAGTCTATTCAAAATGTATCAATGTCTTGGTTATGGAATTCTTACTTACAAGAAGTAAATGACGATAACGCTAGACTAATAGATGTTGCTGATGCAACAGGGAGTCCTCTAAGTACAAACGGTTTATATGCTTATGGTGTGCCTTTTTGGGGAAATTGCTGTACACGTAATTACGATACACAATATAATGTTTCTGCACCTTATGCTAATATTGCTATCGAGGCTTCTGAAGATTTAAATTTTGACGCAAGTATTCGTTTTGACAAAGGACAGGTAGATGGCACATTTGCTGGTACTGTACAAACCACATTCGATATTAATAATGATGGAGTGATTTCTGCACCAGAGCAATCAGTGTCTGCTGTAGATACAGCAAATCCAACTCCAGTAGATTACGATTATGATTATGTGTCTTACTCATTAGGTGTTAACTACAAGTTACAAGACAGACAAGCGGTTTTTGCACGATACAGTAGAGGTGCATCAGCTAAGGCAGATCGTATTTTATTTGCAGGTTTAGATTATTTAGATGGAGATAAGATTAATGCATTAGATTTTATAAATCAAGCAGAAGTTGGATATAAGAGAGGATTTGATAATGGTGCATTATACGCTACATTATTTTACGCTAAGACTACAGAAGAAGGTGGTTTTGAAGCAACTTCAAACTCTATTATAGAAAATGACTATAGCTCAGTTGGTGTTGAGTTAGAAGGTTTCTATAGAATTAATGATTTTAGTTTACGCGGTGGTGTAACTTATACTAACGCAAAAATAGACTCTGGTGATAATGATGGTAATACACCAAGAAGACAACCAGATTTTATCTATAACTTTATCCCAACCTATAACTTTGGTACAGATAAACAAAACTCTTTTGGGCTTAGCTTTATAGGTCAATCAAAGGCTTATGCCCAAGATAATAACGATTTAGTAATGCCAGGATTTGTTATCGTAAATGGTTTCTTTAACTATGGTATTACAAAAGACTTAAGTGCTAACTTAGGTTTCAATAACATATTTGATACATTAGGTATTACTGAGTCTGAAGAAGGTTCTATCGTAGAAGGACAAACTAACTATGTTAGAGCAAGACCTGTTCCAGGAAGATCTATTTCTTTAGGACTTAACTATACTTTTAGATAAAATTTTATTTGA
>JAGQZO010000016.1:0-5390 GCA_020435515.1 Winogradskyella sp.
ATTTCAACATCAATTCCAAACCAAAGATTAAGGTACTTGCCATAAACGAAAACACAGAAGATAATTTCTTAAAGCGTATTTATACTGAAGATGAATTTGAGTATAATTCTTTTAAACTGAACAATCTCAATTTCAATTTAATTCCTGATCAAAATCTTATTGTTTTAAATGAACTTGAAGCTATTTCTGATGCATTAAGAACTGCTCTTATCTCATTTAAAAATGATGGAGGCTATGTTTTAATTATTCCTTCAAAAGGAATTAACTTAAATACTTATAATCAATTATTTAAAAATACCAATACTTCTCAATTTTCAATATTAAATAATCAACAAAAACGCATTACAACCATTAATTATAATCATCCACTTTTAGCAAATGCGTTTTATTCAAAAGTGACTAATTTTCAGTATCCAAAAGTTGAATCTTCTTATAATTTTTCTTCCAACTCAAATAGCGTTTTATCATTTGAAGATGGCAATGCATTTTTGATTGGTTTTGAAGGAATTTACGCATTTTCTAGTGCTTTAAATGATGACAACTCAAACTTTAAAAATTCACCTTTAATTGTACCAACATTGTATAATTTAGGAAAGCAAAGTCTGAAATTATCACAATTATACTATACAATTGGACAACCAAACTCAATTGCAGTTAATGCTGTTTTAGGCCAAGATGATATTTTAACACTAGGTAATTCTGAAAATTCAGTGATTCCATTACAAAAAACTTACAGTAAAACTGTAGTGTTAGAAACGCAGGAGTATCCTGAAAATGCTGGTATTTACGAAGTAAAAAATAAATCTGAAATTATTGAAAATCTGAGCTTTAACTACAATAGATCAGAAAGTAACTTAAGTTATTTAGACTTAAAAAGCAATGCTACTATTTCGGTTAACGAAAGTTTAGCCTCCACCATAAACAATATAAAAAGTAGCACAACAATTAATGCACTATGGAAATGGTTTGTTATTTTTGCGCTAGTATTTTTAATAATAGAAGTACTTCTACTAAAATACCTTAAATGAACGCACTCATAAAATCTGCTACAATCGTTGATTCTAAAAGTGATTTTCACAACGAAACAGTAGATATTTTAATTGAAAAAGGCCGTATTTCTAAGATTTCCAAACGCATTTCTAATCCTGATAATTACAAAGAAATTAAACTAGATAACCTTCATGTTTCGCAAGGTTGGTTTGATAGTAGTGTATCTTTTGGTGAACCTGGCTATGAAGAGCGAGAAACTATAGAAAATGGGCTTAAAACCGCTGCTGAATCCGGCTTTACAGCTGTGGCACTTAATGCAAATTCT
This sequence comes from Winogradskyella sp., assembly GCA_020435515.1. Lineage (GTDB taxonomy): Bacteria > Bacteroidota > Bacteroidia > Flavobacteriales > Flavobacteriaceae > Winogradskyella. The sequence goes on from JAGQZO010000016.1 coordinate 1,316, forward strand.
AATCCAATTATTGATAGTTTTGCAGATATAACCTTTGTAAAAGCAAAAGCGCAAAATAAAGCCACAAGCCTATATCCTATTGGTGCTTTAACCAAGTCTAGCAACAGCACAGATTTAGCTGAGCTATACGATATGAAAAATGCTGGAGCCGTAGCGTTTTATGATTATCAGAAACCAATTTCTAACCCAAATCTTATAAAGATTGCTTTGCAATACGCAAGTAATTTTGACGGACTAGTGTTGTCATTTCCGCAGGAATCTAAAATTTCTGGTTTAGGTGTGGTTAATGAAAATATAAATAGTACGCGTTTAGGTTTAAAGGGAAATCCTGGATTAGCTGAAGAACTGCAAGTCGCTAGAGATTTATTCCTTTTAGAGTATACTGAAGGAAAACTACATATACCAACGATTTCTACAGCAAAATCGATAGAACTCATTAGGGAAGCTAAGGCTAAAAAACTTAATGTTACTTGTAGCGTTGCAATACATAATTTGGTGTTAACAGATGATAGTCTAGAAGGTTTTGATACCAAATACAAGGTTTTACCTCCGCTCAGAACACAAAATGATTGTGATGCTTTAATTGAAGGACTGAAAGATGGCACTATAGATATGGTAACTTCAGACCACAATCCTATTGATGTTGAAGATAAAAAGGTAGAGTTTGATCATGCTAAATACGGAACCATAGGTTTAGAATCCGCTTTTGGAGCTCTACAAACTGTATTTACCACTAAAAAAGCAGTTAGTCTGCTTACGCAAGGCAAAGCTAGATTTGGGGTACCGGAATCGTCCATAAATATTGGAGAAATTGCCAATTTAAGTTTGTTTAATCCAGAAGGCAAATATCATTTTAGTAAAGAGAATATAACTTCAAAATCTAAAAACAGTGCTTTTCTTGGGATGGAACTAAAAGGAAATGTTTACGGTATTATTGCAAATAATAAAGTAATAATCAAGTAATGGGGAATCAAGATGTTAAAGACGGTAAAACATTAGCTACCGTTGCATATATTACTCCGCTAGGTTTATTAATAGCCATTTCCTTAAATCTTGAAAAAAGAAACCCTTATGTTTTTTTTCATGCCAGACAAATGATTGGTTTGGTTATTATGGTAGGCATTTCAAATGTCTGTGAAAAGTACGTTAACTCATGGTTTGGTACTGCATTATGGTTTGCAACCTTTATCTCTTGGTTGTATTGCTTAATTTACACTATTATAGGAGAATATAAACTGCTACCTTTTTTAGGGCAATATTTTCAGGATTGGTTTAGAAACTTAAAATAAAAATCATAAATGACCTCAGATCTATATTATATCAAAAGACCAAGTGCCTTAAAAGAAAATGCACCATTATTAATTATGAGTCACGGTTATGGAAGTGATGAAAATGATCTTTTCTCGTTTGCTTCTGAATTACCTGAAGAACTATTTATCATTTCCTTGAGGGCACCTTATGCCATGCAACCCTATGGAAATGCTTGGTATGCTATAAATTTTGATGCTGAAAAAGGCAAATGGAGCGATAATGCACAAGCTAAACAATCTGTAGATTTAATTGCTGATTTTATAGACTATGCATGTGAAACTTTTTCAGTAGATGAAAATAATGTAACCCTTTTAGGCTTTAGCCAAGGCACCATATTGAGTTTAGCTGTTGCAATGAACTACCCTCACAAAATAAAAAATGTAGTTGCATTAAGTGGTTATCTAAACGAGGATATTTTACCAGAAACTATTGATGAGAATAGTGTCTCACATTTAAATATATTTTGTTCACATGGTTATGTAGACCAGGTGATTCCTGCAGAATGGGCTAGAAAAACACCAGAATTTTTAAAAGCTTTAGATATTAACTATACTTACAAAGAATATCCTGTTGGCCATGGTGTTGCACCTCAGAATTTTTATGATTTCAGGGATTGGTTAAAGAAGTATATCTAGCCTATTTTAGGATACATAAAGTATTCGACCAATTTGTACTTTAAATCATTGTTTTCGTCTATGTCATATTTTACAAAGATCTCTCCCCAATACTCTCCATCTGTAAAATTGGCTAAAATCCATTTGTGATTGACAATTCTAATTTTATTAATTATAAGTTTAGAGCCAGTCAACGAGACAAAAGGCACTATTGGATGGTCTTCTCCTTCATAATGATTGGTATCGTAAAGTCCATCTTTAATAGCTGTAATTAATTCATCAACATCGAAGCCTTGTGCGATAAAATAATCTAGCGCATTATCATTTCTATCTATATTGAAGTAGTTGAGTTCAAAATTTTGTTCCTCTAATTCAACTATTCGTTTTTCTTGTGTTTCAACTGTTGTCTTATATTTATTAATATCTGTTTCGTACTTATCTAAAATATTTTTAGAATTCACATATTGAAATGTGAACGCCAATGCTGAAAAAATAAACAAGTACATAAAAACTCTACTTTTCATATCTGTATCCTATATGGTGATTTGTAAATTATCGTATGCTAAAAAAACGTTTTCTGGTAAACTTTGTTGTACTTCATCATGAAAACCCAAATAATGGCTTATATGAGTTAAATAGGCGCGTTTTGGTTTTACTTTATTGATAAAATCAAGTGCTTCTTCAAGATTAAAATGTGAGATGTGTGGTTCTTCCCTAAGTGCATTAACCACTAAAACCTCAAGATTTTGTAGCTTTTCTATTTCCTTATCTACTATAGTTTTCATGTCAGTGAGGTACGCAAAATCCTTAAATCTAAAACCAAATACTTGAAGTCTATAATGTAATCCATCAATTGGTACAACTTTTAGATTACCCAACTGAAATGGTTCGTTTTTAATGATGTGCTCATTTACACTGGGAACACCTGGATACTTTTCCTCAGATGTGAAAATATAGTCAAATCGTTTTTTTAAAGCCTTAAAAACGCGTTTGTGAGCATACAGATCAATATCGCCTTGTTTAAAGAAAAAGGGTCTTATATCATCCAAACCCATTGTATGATCTGCATGCTCGTGAGTAAATACAATACCGTCTATTTTAGATACGTTTGCATTGAGCATTTGCTGTCTAAAATCAGGACCACAATCTATAACATAGGTATAATTATCCCACTCTACCAAAACAGAAACACGTAAACGCTTATCCTTAGGATTATCACTCAAACAAACAGGATGTTTACTACCGATTATTGGTATCCCTTGCGAAGTTCCAGTACCTAAAAACGTTATTTTCAAAAGGTGTTAAGTTTAAAACAAAAGTAAGGTTATTTTTTTGTTTGCAATACTAAATTAATACCTTTGCGAAAACGATGTAATCCCAATATCTATGGAAGAAATAACGTATAAAGGTGACTTTGAAATAGAAAATATTCCTTCATTAAAAGACAAGGCCTTACGTATTAACCTTAACAAAGACATTTATGGAACTTTTGCAGAAATTGGGGCGGGACAAGAAACTGTACGCCATTTTTTTAGAGCTGGTGGTGCCTCTGGTACAATAGCAAAAGCAATGTCTGCTTATGACAAAAACTTCAGTGACGCAATATACGGTATAGAAGATGATAAGCGTTATGTTACCGAGGCTAGACTTCGTAAAATGCTAATTCACGAAGTCAATCTTATGGAACAGCGTATTCCAAGAGATGATAATCCAAACAGGATTTTTTTCTCATATGCTAATACTGTAGCAACTATAGATTTTGCAAAACAGTACAAAGGTCATGGTTGGGTTGGCATTAAGTTTCAGGTTGTACCTGAAGGGGAATACAGCGAAATTGTACTCCACATTCGTTTTAAGGAAAATGATGCAAGACTACAGCAGGAAACACTTGGCAAATTGGGTACTAACTTAATTTATGGTGCTTTTTATAAGTACAACCAACCAAGAAAGTTACTTCGTTATTTATACGACCATTTAGAAAAAGACCAATTAGAAATCGATACTATTAATTTCTCTGGCCCTGTTTTTAAAGATGTGGATAATCGTCTAATGAGTTTACAGCTCGTTAAGAATGGAATGACAGATGCGGTAATGTTTTCACCTGACGGAAACAATGTATTGCCAGCCCGTGTCCTTTACAAGAAAAATAT
>JAGQZO010000016.1:5479-9514 GCA_020435515.1 Winogradskyella sp.
GTAGAAAAAGAGAATACCCAAGTTATATTCGAAATTACGCTTTCTAATCTTAGGGCAGAAGGAGAAATAGATGAGCAGGATTTTATGGATAGAGCAAGATTGCTCTGTTCACTCGGACAAACTGTTTTAATTTCTAATTTCCAAGAATATTATAAACTCGTAGAATACTTTTCACAATACACAAAAGAGAGAATGGGTCTTACTATGGGTGTAAGTAATCTTGTAGATATTTTTGACGAAAAGTACTATCGCCATCTTAGCGGTGGAATTTTGGAAGCTTTTGGTAAACTTTTCTATAAGGATTTAAGAGTGTATCTCTACCCTATGCAAAATGAAGATGGTAGTTTAACCAACAGTGAAAATTTAAAAGTTCACCCTCGTATGAAAGAGCTTTACAAGTTCTTTAAATACAATGGTAAAGTGGTTGATATTACAGACTTTGACGCCTCCAACCTATCTGTATTCTCAAGAACTGTACTCAAAAAGATTGCCAATGGCGATACTGATTGGGAAGAAATGCTACCAGAGGGTGTTGCAAAACTAATTAAAGAAAAAAGCTTATTTGGTTGCGAATCTGAGGAAGTGATGCACAAATAAAAAATAATCAATTAAAAAAGCGACCTACTTCGACTACGCTCAGTAACCGAAAGGTCGCTTTTTTATTACATGATTTAAATTATTTATTTAAAATTTGAGATGTATGCTCTTTGGTTTTTACTTTGGTAATGACATCTTCTAAAATGCCATTTTCATTAATCACAAAAGTTGTTCTGTGGATACCATCGTATTCCTTTCCCATAAATTTTTTTGGTCCCCAAACACCAAAGGCTTCAATTACAGCTTTATCTTCATCTGCCAATAACGGATATTGAAACCCATATTTGGTCTTGAAATTTGTCTGGCTTTTTGCACTATCTGCACTAACACCTAAAATCTCATAGCCTTGCGTTCTAAATCTGTCATAGTTATCATTTAAGTTGCATGCCTCGGCTGTACAACCAGGCGTATTGGCTTTTGGATAGAAAAAAACTACTAATTTTTTCCTTTTATAATCCGCTAAAGCGATCGTATTTCCATCTTGATCTTTTGCTGAGAAGTCTGGTGCCTTATCACCTACTTTTAAATGTGTCATAATTGCTTAATTTTGTTTTTTGTAAAAATACGACGAATGACTAAGCAAGAAAAGGTAGATTTTGTTATAAATACGTTAAAGGAACTCTATCCAGAAATCCCAATTCCTTTAGACCACAAAGACCCATATACATTGCTAATAGCCGTACTTATGTCTGCACAAAGTACAGATGTACGCGTTAATCAAATTACACCACTTCTATTCGAAAAGGCTGATAATCCTTATGACATGGTAAAGCTTAGTGTAGAAGAAATTAGAGAGATTATAAAACCCGTTGGTCTATCTCCAATGAAAAGTAAAGGCATCTATGGTTTGTCTCAAATACTGATTGATAAACACGATGGAAAAGTTCCAAAAACCTACGAAGAACTTGAGGCTCTACCTGCTGTTGGCCATAAAACGGCTGCTGTAGTATTATCGCAAGCCTTTGGTATACCTGCATTTCCTGTAGATACACATATTCATCGATTAATGTACCGTTGGAATTTAACAAATGGTAAAAACGTAGTACAGACGGAAAAAGATGCAAAACGTTTATTTCCTAAAGAATTATGGAATGATTTGCACCTACAAATCATATGGTATGGTAGAGAATACTCTCCTGCTCGCGGTTGGGATTTAGATAAAGATATTATCACAAAAACGATTGGCAGAAAATCGGTTTTAGAAGATTATTACAAGAAACAGAAGTAGTTATTGGTTGGTATAATTATTGATGCCTTTTCTGCAAACTATCAATCAATGAAAAGGGCATTATTAATCGTAATATCATTACTATTATCATCTTGTATACCTTATAAGATTGCACCGAAATTTAAGAACGAAGATTACAAGGTAATGAAAGCTAAAAAGTTTCAACGAAAATTAGCTAAAGAAACCTCCTTTATTTTTAAAGATCCAAAAGATGCTAATGAGTTTTATAACTACGTGAACACCAAGTACAAGCTTAATCATAACGATGTAGGATTGAATACTCCTATTCAGATTAATGGTACAACATATTACTTCACCTATCATGAGGTGGAACGAACCGATGAAAGTTTGGTACTACCGCTAGTTGTTACAGATTTAAAGCGTAGCAGTAATGGCAACGATCCTTTATTTGAAGATCATTATACAACCAGAAAAGGTCATTGGTATATTGTTGTAACGGTCTATGACAACAATTTGAAAAACTGTTTGCTAGACAAACATCCAATGAAAACCGAAGTACTTCAATATTTAAAAGATATGCAACAAGAATATCTTAAAACCCACAATTACGAGGAATTATTGTTCACAAAAAAATCCTGATTTTTCAATCAGGATTTCTTCCAACTTAATTCTGAAGTGCTTCAAACTTCAATTTATTATAATGTATAACACTTAAAGCCTTTGAGTAATTCAAAAGGAAACTTATGGTTTCATCTTTTGGTTTTAGGTTATTGTTTTTTGGGGAAGCATTAGAGTAAATGTTTGCCATATTACCAATTTTAGGGTTAGTATATGACTAAAACGCAACTTAAAACACTTTATTGTATTAATTTGTTAAAACTATATTATTCTGCTCTATAACCTTACGCATATTTATGAGGGCATAACGCATTCTTCCAAGTGCCGTATTAATACTTACACCAGTAATCTCTGATATTTCCTTAAAGCTCATATCTTGATATATACGCATCAAAAGCACCTGTTTTTGATCTTCTGGCAATTCTTCAATAACACGTCTAACGTCAGACTCTACCTGATCTTTTATCATACTTTTTTCTGCATCAAGACTAGAGTCACTTAATACTGAAAAAATACTGAACTCACCTGTATTATCAAACTTTGGCATACGGCTGTTCTTCCTAAAATGATCAATAACAAGGTTGTGAGCAATTCGCATTACCCATGGTAAAAATTTACCTTCCTCATTATATTTACCTCTTTTTAAAGTTCTTATGACTTTGATAAAGGTATCCTGAAAGATGTCTTCAGTAATATCTCTATCATATACTTTGGAATAAATAAAACTGTAAATTTTCTGCTTGTGCCTTTCTATCAATTCAGACAGTGCACTTTCGTCTCCTCTAATGTAGTTGCTGACCAACTCTGCGTCTTGGATAAGTTCTCTTTTCATAATATTACTCTTAGCAGCCAGAAGCGAACTTCTTAGCTAGGGGTTAATTTTTAAAGTAATATTATGCTATACGCAGGTGTGTTTTAAAATGATTACGTGGTAAATATAACAACAATCATTCCGAAAAAACAAAATTTCGCACTAAATTTTAACATTTTATCTAGCAATAACGCATTTTATCAGCTTAAATAGATAACGTATCTTTGCAAAATTATATGCTCAATAATCCTATGAACACTAAAGTTTTAGACGTTAATCCTAAAGAGAATATTATCATAAAAGGTGCAAAATTGCACAACCTAAAAAATATTGATGTTGTTATTCCAAGAAACAAATTGGTTGTTATTACAGGATTATCGGGTTCTGGGAAGTCTAGTTTGGCTTTCGATACCTTGTATGCAGAAGGTCAAAGGCGTTATGTAGAGAGTTTATCGAGCTATGCACGTCAGTTTTTGGGCAGATTAAACAAACCAAAAGTAGATTATATTAAAGGCATTGCACCTGCCATTGCAATTGAACAAAAGGTAAATTCTACCAATCCGCGTTCAACGGTTGGCACAACTACTGAGATTTATGATTATTTAAAGTTACTTTTCGCTAGAATTGGTAGAACCTATTCTCCTGTTTCTGGAAATGAAGTTAAGAAACATACAGTAACCGATGTTATAGAATTTATTAAAAACTTTGAAGAAGGAGCTAAGCTTCTTCTACTCTCACCTATAATATTAGAGGAAGGCAGAACTATTGAAAACAAGCTTCAAACCTTGTTACAGCAAGGTTATGCCAGGATAAAATATAA
>JAGQZO010000017.1:0-13657 GCA_020435515.1 Winogradskyella sp.
AATTTTGACAATAAAAATTTGAACATCTGTACTACTGTAGCCACTTATAAAGAAGACAGACCACTAAAAAAAGGGACTTATTTTATCAATGTTTTTCATGAAAATAGAAAACTTGGTAGTACAAACATAGAATTAAAGTAAACCAACAATATAATTTTTTAAAAACCGCTCAATTAATTTGAGCGGTTTTTTATTTTTGTGCCATGGCAAACGACGATAAATTTAAAAAGGTAATCTCTCACGCAAAGGAGTATGGTTACGTATTTCAAAGCAGCGAAATCTATGATGGTTTAAGTGCTGTGTATGACTATGCGCAAAACGGTGCAGAATTGAAGAAAAATATTAGGGACTATTGGTGGAAAGCCATGGTACAAATGCACGATAATATTGTAGGCATCGATGCTGCAATATTTATGCACCCAACTACTTGGAAAGCCTCAGGGCACGTTGATGCTTTTAACGACCCATTAATAGACAATAAGGACTCTAAAAAACGTTACAGAGCAGATGTTTTAGTAGAAGACTATTGCGCTAAAATTGAAGCTAAAATAAACAAGGAAGTAGAGAAAGCAGAAAAACGTTTTGGAGATGCCTTTAATAAAGAGGAGTTTGTTTCAACCAATGCTCGTGTGCTTGGTTATCAAGAAAAAATAGATACCATTTTAAAGCGTCTAGGAAAATCTCTTGAAAACGAAGATTTAGCAGATGTTAAGGCTCTCATTGAAGAATTAGAAATTGCCGATCCACTAACAGGAAGTCGTAATTGGACAGACGTTAAGCAGTTTAACCTTATGTTTGGCACTAAGTTAGGTGCTTCTGCAGATACTGCAATGGATTTATACCTAAGGCCAGAAACAGCACAAGGTATTTTTGTAAATTTCCTTAATGTTCAAAAAACGGGACGACTAAAAATTCCTTTCGGAATTGCACAAACTGGCAAAGCCTTTAGAAACGAGATTGTTGCCAGACAATTTATCTTTAGAATGCGTGAGTTTGAGCAAATGGAAATGCAATTTTTCATTAAGCCAGGCACGCAAAAAGAATGGTTTGACTATTGGAAAGAAACGCGTTTAAAATGGCATAAATCCTTAGGAATGGGTGACGAGAATTACCGTTTCCACGACCATGAAAAATTAGCACACTATGCCGATGCTGCTACAGATATTGAGTTTAATTTCCCATTTGGCTTTAAAGAGTTAGAAGGTATTCACTCACGTACCGATTTCGATTTAAAACAACATGAAGAGTACTCTGGCAAGAAGTTACAATACTTTGATCCAGAAAACAATACAAGTTATGTACCTTATGTTTTAGAAACATCTATAGGTTTAGATCGTATGTTCTTAGCAGTATTCTCCAACTCACTTGTTGAAGAAGTATTGGAAGATGGTTCTACTCGCGATGTCTTAAAACTACCTGCGGTTTTAGCACCAACTAAAGCTGCCATTTTACCTTTGGTAAGAAAAGATGAAGCTTTAACCAAAATGGCAAAAGATATTGTAGATGACCTTAAATGGGATTTTAATGTCGTTTACGATGAAAAAGATGCTGTAGGAAGACGTTACCGTAGACAAGATGCTGCTGGCACACCGTTCTGTATCACTGTAGATGGTGAAAGTTTAGAAGACAACACAGTAACCATACGTTATAGAGATACTATGGAACAAAAACGTGTTAAGGTTGAAGATTTACGTGACCTTATTAAAAAAGAAGTTGACATTAAAGAGTGGTTGATGAAAATGAAGTAGAATTCTTCTAAGTATAAGAAAACAAGAAACCTAAGCAAATTGCTTAGGTTTTTTATTTTTATGATTATTATTTGATTGAGACTAAAAACGATAACCTACAGTTATACCGAACTTGCCTACAAAATCATAATCTGTGCCCTCAGATTCAAACAAGTTTCTACCAATTCCAAAATTTATTTCACCTGTAAGTCCTTTTTTTGTTACCCATTTTCCCCCTAAGCCAATTCCTAAAGCAAAATCTGTTACCCAATTATCTTCATCATCTTCAAATAAAAAATCAATGTTCCGATCAGCGCGATTAAGCATTCCAAATCCTTCGAGAAAAAAACCAGCTGCATGTTTTTTTCCAAAATAATAGCGATAATAAGGAGAAATATAATACTGTATCTCATCCTTTAATTCCTTATCATATGGTAAAAAAACACTAATACCTAATCCAGACTCATCATCTAACAAATACTCATAGCCTACTTCAAAAGCACCTAAGACAAGCACAAGAGCATTTAGCTTCACTTCATGTTTGGCATAAAAAGGATTGTCTATTGTATTTTGCTCTTGAGCATTTAGTGTGAATGTAGCACAAAGTAAAAATGCCGCTAAAATTGACTTCTTCATTTTTATTGATTGTTTAATTGATTATGAACATATTCTTACAACAATTATAACACATAGATGCAAAACTTATACATAGGTTGCGTAATAATTTTGTTTATACTCTAAAAATAAGCCTTCAACTGTATGGTCCCTGTATGAATGGTTTTGGCTGTTTCGGTTTTACGCCCAAAATAATTGAGGTTTAAATCTAAAAACTTGGTAAGCTTCTTTTGTGCCAATAAACTCCAGGTGAAGTTTTTCCCTGGCTGTAAGCCTTCTAACATTTGATAAGCCACTGGTGTGTTAGGATTGCCCTCATATTCATTTTGAAACACATTAAACTCACCTGTCAATGCAATTTTTGCTGCTTTATTATAGGTAAATGAAAACCCATAATTGTTTTGAGATAGCGCCTCTAAACTTCCAATGGTATTTTCTTTTGAGGTATATTGATAAAAGACATCAAACTGCGCATTTTCACTAAACAAATATGATAATTTAGGTTGAAAACGTTCTTCTTCTATGGTATAATTTCTATTGGCAAAGTTTTCACTCAAACTTTCATCCGTTCCAAAACTTGCTTGTGCATTTGCCAACCAGTTAGTGGCAAATTTGTGGTTAAAATTAAACTGATGATTCGTTAGTTTATTTTCCTGAAATCCAATAGACAACAAACTTCGGCTTGTATTGGTTAAGAAGGTGTATGATGTAGTGTAACGCTGTTTCCCTCTGTTGTAAAACAACACATTTCTAACGCTATTGTTTAATGCCAATTGATTGTCTTCATCGGCTTCAAAAGGGTTTAAATTAAAATTGTTTCCTTCTCGTCTTATCTTTCTGTCAATGAGATAAGATGTTTGGTTATAAAAATGTGAAAAGAAGGTTTTGGTTTTATTTTCGGAAGTACTCCATTGTATCGGATTTATGGTCAGTGTTTGACTCAATCTGTTTTGGTGCGTTCTTACAAAAACCTGATTAGGCAATAGAACTCTTATATAACTGCCTTGATCTGCAAATTGCGCAATTTCAAACTCGTTGAGTTCCTGAATACCATTTTCGTTGTAGTCTATCCAAGTATAGGCTCCTTGCCCAGCTTCAACCTCAACATAAGTAAAATCTTGTTGTGGTAAGGTACCTGAATTGGTTTCAAAACTGGTATTCCAAAGCACAATATTGTTAAACAGCTTTTGGTTATAGTTTAATCTGCTGTTCAAGCTTTGTTCATCTTTAGACGTATCATCTTTTGCCTTTAGGTCTCTAAAATTTACAAAAAGTTGTAGGCTAGTACTAGTATTTTGGATTAGTCGCGATTTTAAATAGTAAGTATTAGAAGCATTAACTCGCTCTAAATTGTTATTTCGCAAACTGTCATTAAAACGTTTTATGTAACCGATCTCAGCAAACACCTTTGTACTATCTCCTATACCAACAAAAGCTTCGTAAGCAGAAAATCTCTGACTCAAAGGCGTTAAGGAATCTGAAGCTATAACGGTTTGTTCGTTGTCTTCAATGGCAAATTTTGCACCAACCCACTTATTGCTTTTACCATGCACAATGCGATTAAAAGACCTTAAAAAGGTAGAGCGATTAACTGTACTTTCACTATTAAGAAAACTAGAATTAGTAAAAATCCTAAAATCTCCCAGTCGCATATCTGCCATAAGATTATGTCGGCTTCCATTAAAGTTGTTGGCATAATCTAAATATTCAAAATTATAAGAAGCCAATCCCTTTTTAGAATGCGATAATTGTAACCCAGAGGTTAATAATAATTGATTGCCCAAAATGAAATTTCCTTGATCGTCTCTATTATCTTCAAGATTCCAATCTCGATTAAATTCTGCTCTATACAAACGTTGAATGGTTCTAAAATTTTCCTGAATAAAATCGGCATCAATCAAAGCAGATAAATTCCAAAGACTATCATGTTGAATCAGTTTTTGATTCACTTTTAGTTTTCCTGCAAAACCGTCGTTATCGTCATCATCAAGATTTGAAAATAGATTAATATCATTCTTACTTCCTGCCAATTCAAAAAACACATTTGTTTTTTTGGTTGGTTGGTAACGACCATTAAGCACTGCAATCTGCAACCGTTCTGGTGCCACAAGTTGCGTAACAGGTTCGTAATTTCCTTGTGGAACACCTCCAATGGGTGCAACATATTCAAAAATATTGCTCACAGCATTATTATTACTTAACACATAGTTTCCCTGATTAGCTCCAACTAAGGTGAACCTAACTCGAAATAACTGATCTTCTGGATTTTGAGAAAAGACAAAAATCTCTTCACCGTCTACAATTTCTTTTCGGTACAGAATTCTATTTTCAGAAAATGGTTCTTCTGTGGCTGATGGTGCTACCATAAGACTTGTATCATCGCCAGCATCCGCCAAAATCTGGGTTTGTTCTGTCGATAGATTTTGCTGTAAAGGTTGGTTTTTAGCATCACTTTCGGAGTATACAGACACATTTAGTTGTAGTTTTTCGGTTTCAAAAGTACTACCACCAAACACTGTGAAACGTGAATAATTACGCTCACTAAACTGGTAATCTACCGTAATTCGCATTTCGGAAGTTATAGGATAGGTTGAGTTGAAAATTAACTCGCCTGCATTATAATCTATAATATAATCATGATTTTCGCCACGCTCTAGTGGTACTCCATTGACATAAACCGTTTCACTACCCGAAACAATAAGCACAAACAACTCGTTATTTGGCCCACGTAATTTGTATGGCCCTTGGTTACCTTCTTGTGCTGTGAACTGTGTAGTAGTAAATTGTCCTCTAACCAGAGCTCCAGATGCAAAAACCGAGGTTTTATCACTAAGGTTTGCGTTAACCAATAAGCCTTGTACACGCTTAGAAAAATTGGCAAAGTAACTTTTGGTATTTACCAAGTCTATATCTCCTGCTCTAATATTCCAGGTGTCACTAAACAATTCTATAAAGACTTGGTCAAACTCATCTAAACGTTGGGAATATCCACTTTCCTGCAACGGAATATTGGCATCTTGTATGGATGCTCTTAAGGATACTTTATCACTCAATTTGCCCGAAATTTGCAAATCCAACTCACTATTTAACACCGAATTCTGATTGTTGCCAATGGTTACACCTCTAGAAATACTACCAGATGTCGTTAGTCCATCAAAAGGGGTAAATAAATTTCTACTTGAAGCATTTTCTAACTTATACAAGGTTTCAATCCCAGCCACTGAGCGATCTACAATAACATTGTCGTCTAATTGCCTGTAAACCTTTGTTATAAAGTTTGGGTAGCGCAAATAGTCTATATCAATAGAATCTAAAGTAATAGGCTGCTTAAAAGTTAAGATAGACTTAGAAAAATCTACCGTATAAAGCGAAGAGTCAATTACACTTCCTTGTTTGGTTTTTACAACAAATTTTGAAGGATTTATACTTACAGAATCAATGCTAATTGAATCTGTAACCGCTACCCTTATTTTCTTATAATTACTGGTACGCTCTTGAGCAAAAACACCAAGAGAAAGTATAAGAAACAATAAGGAAACAGCGGTTTTCATCTAATCATATAACTTCTTATAGCCATAAATATTTTATCGTTAAAATAGACGTAAAATAATAGTGTAAAAGTACTCTATTATTTATTTTAGCAGAATACCAAAAAAATTATCACCAATTAGGAATTTAAAGTAAAAATGAAAATAGCTTCGTATAACGTTAATGGCATAAGAGCGGCCATAAACAAAGGGTTTATAGATTGGCTGCAAGCCACAAATCCAGATGTCATTTGTTTACAAGAAATAAAGGCTACCGAAGACCAACTCGACTTAGACCTATTTACCGAAGCGGGTTATGAATATAACTATTGGTTTAGTGCCCAAAAAAAAGGCTACAGTGGTGTAGCTATTTTGTGTAAAACAGCACCAAACCATATAGAGTTTGGTACTGGAATTGAATCTATGGACCAAGAAGGCAGAAACTTAAGAGTAGATTATGATAAGGTTTCGGTGATGAGCATGTATTTGCCTTCTGGCACTAATGATGCTCGATTATCGCATAAATTTGAATATATGGATTTAATCCATGACTACTTGAACGAATTACAAAACAAAAAGCCTAATCTTGTTGTGTGTGGCGATTATAACATTTGTCATGAACCTATAGACATCCACAATCCTAATATGAAAGGTGTTTCTGGTTATTTGCCAGAAGAACGTGAATGGTTAGGTAATTTCATAGATAGTGGTTTCATTGACAGCTTTAGATACTTACATCCTGAAAAACAAGAATTTTCTTGGTGGAGCTATAGAGCCAATGCAAGGGCAAATAATAAAGGTTGGAGATTAGATTATGCCATGGTAAGCCAGCCATTACAAGAAAAAATAAAAAGAAGCGTTATACTCACCGAAGCAGTGCACAGCGACCATTGCCCAATTTTACTGGAATTAGATTTATAAACACACTTAATTCAAATTTAAACATGATAAAACAACTTTCATTAATAGCCATTTTACTATTAACGGCAACCTCTTGTGTTTCTAAAAAAATATACACGGAACTCGAAGATAAATATGCCAATCTTAAAAAAGAAAACAGAGCGTTATCTGACGAACTAGAAACACTCTCTACGGACAAAAATAAATTAACAAACGATTTTAACAGTTTACAAGCAGCGTATGATGCTGCTGTAAAAGAAAGAGATGAATTACGATCAGATTATGCTGCAACAAAAACAAATCTAGATAATTTAAAGGCCTCTTATGATGCCCTTGAAAAAAACAGCTCTGCAGAGATTGCAAAGAATTCGCAAAAGAACCGAGAGTTATTAGCGCAATTAGAAGCTAAAGAACAAGCTCTTGCTGCCGAAAATGAGCGTCTAGAAAAACTAAAGAAAGAACTAGAAAGCAGATCGCAGCGTGTTGCTGAATTAGAAAGTGTAATTGCCGCCAAAGATGCTAATATGCGTGCATTAAAAGATGCTATTTCTAAAGCTTTAACCAATTTTGAGGGTAAAGGGCTCACAGTAGAGCAACGTGACGGTAAAGTCTATGTGTCGATGGAAAATAAATTACTTTTTGAATCTGGTAGTTGGTATGTTGGTGCACAAGGAAAGCAAGCTGTTAAGCAATTAGGAAGCGTTTTGGCAGAAAACCCAGACATTGCCATTTTAATAGAAGGTCACACAGATAATGTACCGTACAAAGGTAATGCGCAACTAAGTGGTAACTGGGATTTATCTACGAAACGTGCTACAGCAATCGTAAATATTCTAAGAGAAAACAACGCTATTAATCCTGAAAACTTAACAGCAGCCGGACGTGGTGAGTATGCACCAGTAGCATCTAACGACACTTCTGAAGGTAGAGCAAAAAACCGCAGAATCGAAGTGATTTTAACACCTAAGCTCGATGAAATTTCAAAATTATTGAATGAGATTTAATTGTCATTTCTGAATAATTAGTAAGCTTTTTCAAATAAAAATCTTAACATACATTTAGACCTTTTGTGTTTTTTCAGCATAAAAGGTCTTCTTATTTTTGCTTACCAAAAGTAATTGTCACATTGAGGGCAGTCGAAGTGTTAATATATCCACTTAAAAAGATTCTGAAACTAGTTCAGAATGACAAAATTTAATGTTTTATGAAATACACAACCCTACCGCATACAGATATAAAAGTCAGTAAAATATGTTTAGGCACCATGACTTGGGGCAATCAAAACACTCAAGACGAAGGCTTTGCCCAAATGGATATGGCCTTAGACAAAGGTGTTAACTTTTTTGATGTAGCCGAATTATATCCTGTACCTGCAACAGCTGAAACCTATGCAGAAACCGAACGCATTATAGGAAATTGGTTTGTAAAAACAGGCAACAGAGATAAAGTGGTTTTGGCGACAAAAATTGCTGGGCCAGGAGACTATACAGCTCATATTAGAACAACTGGTTTTAGTAAACAAGCGCTAAACGAAGCAGTAAACAATAGTCTTAAACGATTAAAAACAGACTATATAGACTTATACCAACTGCACTGGCCAGAACGCAACACCAACACCTTTGGCATTAGAGATTATAAGCACAATCCTAATGATAGCTGGGAAGACAATTTTAATGAAATTTTACACAGTCTGGATGAAATCATTAAATCTGGTAAAATTAGACAGGTAGGCTTATCTAACGAAAAAGCTTGGGGAACCATGCGCTATCTAGAAGAAGCCAAACACAACAACTTACCAAGAATGATAACCATTCAAAATGCGTATTCGTTATTATGCAGACCCTTTGAAGGTGATTTGGCAGAAATTGCACATAGAGAAAACATAGGATTGTTAGCCTACTCACCAATGGCATTTGGAGTATTATCTGGTAAATATGTAAAAGGTAAAGCTGCAGATAATGCCAGACTAAAGTTATTCCCAAGATTTTCTAGATATAGTAGTGACCAAGCAACAGAGGCTACAAAACGTTATTTAAAAATAGCCGAAGATAATGGTATGTCTTTAGCACAAATGGCTTTAGCTTTTGTAAACCAAAGACCGTTTGTAACAAGTAATATTATTGGCGCAACAAGTGTAGAACAACTTGAAGAAAATATCGATAGTATCAATATTAATTTATCTGATGATGTGCTAAAAGCCATTAACGAAGTCCATGCCGCTATTCCAAACCCGGCAACTTAATTTCTAAATTATTTTGAAGTTGTAAGTCCTTCTAAAAAATGAAGGACTTACAACTTTCATATCCAAACATTTCTACTATTATATTAGTGTTAATTGCATAGCTAATACTTAGGTTTTTTCTACCTTTGCGGCTCGTTTCAAATTAAGGTATTATTTGCACCTTATAGACGTAGAAAATTATACATGTTTAAACTATTGACCACAGGATTTTGGGAAGGTGTTGCGAGGATTATTCTTCGTAATAA
Organism: Winogradskyella sp.; assembly: GCA_020435515.1. Classification (GTDB taxonomy): domain Bacteria; phylum Bacteroidota; class Bacteroidia; order Flavobacteriales; family Flavobacteriaceae; genus Winogradskyella. The sequence continues at coordinate 9,257 of JAGQZO010000017.1, forward strand.
AATCTTCATTCTTATTGCTATCATATTAGCTACTGTGTTCTTTAGTATGCAGTGGAAACATATGCGCTTTACAAATACCGAAGCCAATATGTTACCAGATGATCATGAGGTTAATCTTACCTACAATGACTTTTTAGAAGTATTTGGTGAAGAAGGCAACCTTATTGTTTTAGGTATAAAAGACACCTCTATTTTTACAGTAAATCAGTTTAACGCTTGGAATAAACTTGCAGAGTCCTTTAAATCTTATGACGAGGTTGAGACAGTTATATCTATCAAAGATCTACAAAAGCTTGTTAAAAACACTGAAAAGCAAAAATTCGATTTAGAGCCTTTTATTAAAGATTCCATAACTAGCATTGAGCAAATTGATAAACTTCAGGAAGAACTTTTTAAGAAATACCCATTCTATGATAACTTCCTATTTAATGCAGAAACAAAGACGCTTCGTACTGCAATATATTTAAAGAAAGATATTGTTAATACATCTGTTAGGAAAGACTTTATTATTAATATTCTTGAAAAACGAATTAACGATTTTGAAGTCAAGAACCCTAAACTAGATGTAAGAGTGTCTGGTATGCCTTACATCAGAACACTTAACTCTCAAAATATCGTTGATGAAATACCAATATTTATTGGTGCAGCTCTTTTTGTTACATCCTTAATATTCTTTTTATTCTTTAGATCTTTTAGAGCAACATTTATTTCGCTTATTGTGGTATGTATTGGAGTAATGTGGACTTTTGGAATATTGGGTTTACTAGGTTATGAGATTACTGTGCTTACAGCTTTAATTCCTCCACTAATCATTGTCATTGGCATACCAAATTGTATCTTCTTAATTAATAAATATCAACACGAGGTTAGGTCTCATGGTAATAAGGTAAAATCCTTACAACGCGTTATAACTAAGGTTGGTAATGCCACCTTAATGACCAATGTTACAACAGCTTCAGGTTTTGCAACATTCATTTTAACCGAGAGTAAATTACTTAAAGAATTTGGTATTGTTGCATCGCTTAGTATACTGGCAATATTTATGCTCTGCTTGCTCATCATTCCAATAATCTACACATTTTTACCTTACCCTAAAGATCGCCATTTAGAGCACCTAAACAAGCGTTGGATTGGTGGCTTTGTGGATTGGATGGAACGAATGGTGAAGCATAAAAGAATTACTATATATGCAACAGCATTTGTCCTTATTATAGCCAGTATGATTGGTATCAATCAAATGAAAATATCTGGTAGTTTGATTGAGGACATGCCTAAAGACAAACAGTTTTTTAATGATATCCGATTCTTTGAAGAGGAATTTAATGGTATAATGCCTCTTGAAATTATGGTAGATACCAAGCGTAAAAAAGGTGTTATGAAGCTATCTACCCTAAAACGCATTAACGAATTAGAAGAACTTATTGAAGAAACGCCAGAGTTATCTAAACCTATTTCTGTAGTAAGCTTGGTAAAATACAGTAAACAAGCTTACTTTAACGGAAATCCAAAATATTACCAATTACCAACAAGTCAAGAAAATAGCTTTATTCTTTCTTATGCTAAAAACTCGTCCTCAGATGTAGACTTACTGAAAAACTTTGTGGATAGTACAGGCCAATATGCACGTATTACCACTTTTATGAAGGACATTGGTACGGATAAAATGGAACGCATACAGGAAAACCTTCAACATAAAATAGAGAAAGTTTTTCCAAAAGAACAATACCAGGTTACTATGACAGGTAAAGCTCTTGTTTTTCAGAAGGGAACAAAGTATTTGGTTAGAAATCTTGTTATCTCATTAACACTGGCCATATTTTTGATTTCATTATTCATGGCATATTTGTTCCGCTCATTTAGAATGATTATTGTATCGCTCATCCCAAATCTATTACCATTGTTAGTCACAGCTGGTTTAATGGGCTATTTGGGTGTGCCTATTAAACCATCAACTATATTAGTATTCAGCATTGCTTTTGGTATTTCGGTAGATGACACCATTCACTTTTTAGCCAAATACCGACAAGAATTACAAGCCAATCACTGGAAAATCAGAAAATCGGTTTACGCAGCATTACGAGAAACTGGTGTAAGTATGTTTTACACGTCAATTGTTTTATTCTTCGGATTCTCAGTGTTTACAATTTCAAGTTTTGGTGGCACTGTAGCATTAGGAGCTTTGGTATCTATAACCTTATTGTTTGCCATGCTGTCTAACTTACTATTGTTACCTTCGCTGTTACTATCATTAGAGCGAAACATTGCCAATAAGGAAGTCCTTAAAGAGCCTTCAATAGATATTATTCCTTCGGAAGACGACGATGAAGAAGACGCTTTAAAAAACGATTAGAAGATTTATCTTTGCATTTTCAAAATAAGTTAAAATGACAACAAAAACTGTAGCACAATTATTATCAAAAGATAACACTTTACAAGATGTTACCGTAAAAGGATGGGTAAGAACATTTAGAGCCAACCGCTTTATAGCATTAAATGATGGTTCTACAATAAATAATATACAATGCGTTGTTGATTTTGAAAATTTTAATGAAGCTTTGCTTAAGCGCATCACAACTGGTGCTGCTATTCATATTACTGGCGAATTGGTAGAAAGTCAAGGTAAAGGGCAATCGGTAGAAATCCAAGTAAAAGAATTGGAAATTTTAGGAGATTCTGATCCTGAAACGTATCCTATTCAACCTAAAAAACACACCTTTGAGTTTTTACGAGAAAATGCTCACTTACGTACAAGAACAAGTACATTTAGCGCCGTGATGCGTTTACGTTCGTCACTTTCTTTTGCCATTCATAAATACTTTACAGAAAATGGTTTCTACAACATGCATACACCAATTATTACAGGTAGTGATGCTGAAGGTGCTGGTGAAATGTTTAGAGTAAGTACTTTAGATGCAAAAAATCCGCCTTTAAATGAAGACGGTACTGTAAATTACAAAGAGGACTTTTTTGGCAAAGAAACGAACCTTACCGTTTCTGGACAATTAGAAGCAGAAACCTATGCCATGGCTTTAGGTAAGGTGTATACATTTGGCCCTACATTTAGAGCAGAAAATTCTAATACATCACGCCATCTAGCAGAATTCTGGATGATTGAGCCAGAAGTTGCGTTTATGGATTTGGCAGGTAACATGGATTTGGCAGAAGATTTCTTAAAATCTGTTTTAGGATATGCTCTAGAAAATAATAAAGAAGATTTAGAATTCTTGGACAAACGTCTTCAAGAAGCCGAGAAATCTCTGCCAGAAGCAGAACGTAGCCCTATGAACTTAATAGATAAAATCAAGTTTGTGGTAGAAAACAATTTTAAACGTGTTAGCTATACTGAAGCTATAGATATACTTAGAAACTGCAAACTAAATAAGAAAAAGAAATTCAAATATCTAATTGAAGAATGGGGAGCAGATTTACAGTCAGAGCACGAACGCTATTTGGTTGAAAAACACTTTAAATGTCCTGTAATTTTATTTGATTATCCAGCAAATATCAAGGCGTTTTACATGCGCTTAAATGAAGATGGAAAAACAGTAAGAGCTATGGATATTCTTTTCCCTGGAATTGGAGAAATGGTTGGTGGTTCACAAAGAGAAGAGCGCTTAGACGTTTTAAAAGAAAAAATGAAAGCTCTAGACATACCTGAAGAAGAACTATGGTGGTACCTAGACCTTAGAAAATATGGTACAGCGGTACATTCTGGTTTTGGTCTCGGTTTTGAAAGACTCGTTATGTTTGCAACAGGAATGGGCAATATTAGAGACGTTATTCCTTACCCAAGAACACCTCAGAACGCTGAGTTTTAAATTCTAATTAAACCTTTGTCGTATTAATAAACCTCAAAGGTTTTTACTATTTTTATAAGCAATAGAATTTTCATGTCCCTAAAACAGTATTTACAATTCAAATTATCCCAGAAGCTGTCTCCACAGCAGATTCAACTTATGAAGTTGATACAGCTTCCTACCCAAGCTTTTGAACAACGTTTAAAACAAGAGCTTGAGGAAAATCCTGCTTTAGATACTGGAAAAGATGAACCTTCTGATGATAATTTTGATGAGTTTGATAACTCTGTAGATGACTACAATGATAATGATACTATTGATGCAGACGATATTAATGTAGATGAGTATTTGAGTGATGACGAAATACCTGATTATCGTACCCAAACCAACAACTATAGCTCAGATGATGAAGAAAAAAGCGTACCATATGCTGCTGGAACATCGTTTACACAACATTTAATCAACCAGCTTAATACCTTTAGGCTATCTGAGCAAGAAGAAGAGATTGCTTATTTTTTGGTAGGTAGTGTTGATGAAAGTGGTTATATAAGACGCTCTCTATCTGACATTACTGACGACTTAGCTTTCACCCAAAACGTATATA
>JAGQZO010000017.1:13673-32696 GCA_020435515.1 Winogradskyella sp.
GAGGTGGAAAAAGTACTTAAAATTGTACACCAGTTAGATCCTGCTGGTGTAGGTGCTCGTAATTTACAGGAATGTTTAAGTATTCAACTACATAGAAAAGACCAAAACCCAGATATAGAACTTGCATGTGACATCATTGATAAAGCTTTTGAGCAGTTTACAAAGAAGCACTACATAAAACTGATGCAAAAGTTTAATATTGATGAAGAACAACTTAAAGATGCTATTCATGAAATAGAACGCCTCAATCCTAAACCTGGAGGTTCTTATGCTGGTAACAACAAAATTGTTGAGCATATCGTTCCTGATTTTGCTATTAAAATTGTTGATGGTGAACTGGAGTTAACCTTAAACGGAAGAAATGCACCTGAGCTTCATGTCTCTAGAGAATATAGCAACATGCTAAAAGGGTATAAAGACACCAAGGAAAAGTCTAAAGCTCAAAAAGATGCCGTTCTGTTTATAAAGCAAAAATTAGATGCTGCTAAATGGTTTATAGAAGCCGTGAGACAACGTCAGCAAACACTTTTTGTTACCATGAGCGCCATTATGTATTACCAAGAAGAGTATTTTTTAACAGGTGATGAGCGTAAGCTAAGACCAATGATATTAAAAGACATTGCTGACGAGATAGATATGGATGTTTCTACCGTTTCGAGGGTGGCCAATAGCAAATATGTAGATACTCCTTATGGTACTAAACTAATTAAGGAATTCTTTTCGGAATCGATGACCAATGATCAAGGTGAAGAAGTTTCTACACGAGAAATAAAAAAGATTCTTGAAACTGTAATAGAAGAGGAAAATAAAAAGAAGCCATTAACCGATGATGCTCTTGCTAAAATCTTAAAAGAAAAGGGGTATCCTATTGCCAGACGAACGGTTGCAAAGTATAGGGAACAATTGGACATTCCTGTTGCTAGATTAAGAAAAGAACTATAATCAAACCTTTAGATGAAAAACTTTCTTCTAAAAAGCATATCATTTGTTTTTCATCCTTTGATTATGCCTTTACTTGGTGTCATGTTTTATTTTCATAAAACACCTCGCTATATTCCTAAACCTATACAGAATGCCAAAATTTTCTCTATAGTTATACTCACAATAATACTCCCTATTCTATTATTTTTTTTACTAAAAACCGTAAATAAAGTAGATACTATTTACTTAAAAAGTACAAGAGAACGTTTAATACCGCTACTTATCAATTGCGTTATAATAACTTTAATTTTAATAAGAGTTTTAACACCAAATGAAATTGTTGAGTTGTACTATTTCTTTCTAGGGATATTATGCTCTACACTTGCCTGCTTTATAATGGCTATTTTTAAGATTAAGGCAAGTATACATATGATTGCAGCTTCAGGATTTTTCATGTTTGCAGTGGCCGTTGGCCTTCATTATAAAATTAACATTAACGGCACCATAGCTTTGATGATGATTATCCTTGGCGCTATTGCCACATCTCGTCTACACCTCAAGGCACATACAAATCAGGAACTTTTGATAGGTTTAATGACTGGTTTATTTCCTCAATTACTATTTATGAAATATTGGCTATAAAATATAAAACATTAGACCAATCTTAAAAGACGTCATGTCTAAGACTTCTCCATTTATTTTTGCTGAATCATCGAAAATGGCATTTAACCCATAATAAGCATGAATATTCCATGTACCATAACCAGCACTCAAAGTTAAACCGTACTGTAATCTATTAAAACTGTCTATATTAGAAAGCTTCAAGTTACCTTGATCACTTTTTAACTTAGTTGAATTATAAAAAAGGTATCCAAATTTAAAACCAGGGTAAATTCTTAAAAAATTATAATTAGTAGGACTAGATTTTCTCCATCTAAATTCAAAAGGCACTTCTAATAGGTAAGTCGTAAATTTATTTTTGGATACGTTGATTTGGCTTTCATCTATAATATTGAATAAAATCTGGTTATTTGTTTCTGTAATTCCTATATTCTGATTGTAGGAATTGGTTGATAAACCTAAACCTATACCTAAAGCAACTGTTCGCCTTTCATTAATAGGCATATCTCTAATGAAGCCAAAATGAAATCCCGTAGAAAAGCCACTCTGACTAACATCGCTTGGTTTTTTATTAAGTAGGTTATAGGTTACAGAAATATAAAACTGATCTTCGCGATAGTTTTTATACAATTCAGATTTTTCTTTATCATCGATATTTTGTGAAAAGCCAACAAGGCTTACGATGATAAACAAAACAATTAGAAAGGTTTTCTTCATAAAGATAAATCTACAAAATCTTTATACGATATAAAATAAAAACGCCCCAATTACTTGGGACGTTTTAAATATAAAAATCAAGATTATTTTTATTCTCCTTTAGCTCCTGTAATATACATTACTTTTAATGTATTTGCTTGTCTAAGCTCTTGCTTAATGTCAGAAACCAAGCCAGAATGAGTCTCTCTATCTACCTTAAAACCTACCACAAACTTTGGTTGTAGTTCTTCGGTTAATTCTTGTTGAGCAGCAAGAACACTAGCACGTACCTCTTCTACCTTAATAATTTTATCATTAAACTGTATTACAGGTTCTGTACCCAACTGTTTGAATTGACTACTCGGTTTACCTGCGTAGATAAAAGCAGTTCTGTCTTTTTGTAGCTTCTCAACTTGTTCTGCACCTGGCAATCTATTCTCTATCATAAGAGAGCTATCTCTCATTACTGTTGCTACCATAAAGAAGAAAAGTAACATAAATACAATATCTGGTAAAGATGCCGTTGATATAGCTGGCAAATCTCCTTGCTTTCCTTTTTTAAACTTTGACATAGTTGTTACTTTTTAATTTTTGTCTGGTTCTGCTTCAGATAATATCTGAGGGTACATTTGTTGGATCTCTTTGATTTGATCATTCAATTTATCGTCCTTCTTGAATTGATTTTTTGCTTTCTCTTCAAGCATAGACTTAAATGATCTATTGAAACGTTTCTGCGCTGCTCTATCCCTTAAAAAAGCATAAGCGGCTAAAAGTTCATCCTGTACCTCAATATATTTCTCATACGAAGTTTCTCTATCATACTTATATGAAATAATGGCTTTATCAGGGTGGTCGGACGAAGAGGGATCTCTTTTACCTTGACAGTATTTACATTCTTCACCTTCTGCATTAGTACCACCTCCATTATCTATAAAATCAATAGCGGCTTGTCTCAAATCCTTAACTTCCATTAATTCATCTTCAACCAACAATTGGTTTCTTCGGTTTAAAAGCACCGTAAACAAGTTTTTCTGTTTTATAATAGGAGGTTCAACATTTTGGTCTTGAATTGGAGGTAATCCAAGTAATTGTCCCTTATCTTTTTCTATGGTAGTAGTTACCAAGAAGAAAATAAGAAGTAAAAAGGCAATATCAGCCATTGAACCTGCATTAACTTCTGGTGCTGCTCTTTTTGCCATACCTTATTATTTACTTATTACTTTTTTAACTCCTGAGAATATCATTGCTAATGCTGCAACAATGATCAATATATAGAATGCTGTTAAACCTGCACCTACCATGTGAGATTGTCCGTCAGTTGCAAATCCTTCTTGCAATTTATATTTCATAGCATCACCACCAGACACTACGTAAGAAATAATCAACACCGCAGCAAAAGCTCCTACACCTATTAACGTATTTTTTAGTCCTGCCGTATTTGTAAATAGATTTTTTAATACAAAAACCACTACAAATAGTAATACTAAACCTAATATAACGTAGGCTATAATCGCCATCGGATCTACAATAGCAGTATCACCTGCTAAGGCCGCTGCTTTAATTTCCTCATCACCTTTGGCAATTATTCTTCCAAGAAAAACAATACCAAGTACGCTGAGTATTAAAGCTACTATTTTTAATATTTTATGTAACATAGTTTATATGATCTTTTATTTTTTGTGTCTTACTAATAAGTCCATCAATGTAATTGATGCATCTTCCATATCGTTTACAATACTATCAATCTTAGCGATGATGTAGTTGTAAAATATCTGAAGAATGATAGCCACAATAAGACCAAATACTGTTGTTAAAAGTGCTACTTTAATACCACCAGCTACTAATGATGGCTGCATATCACCTGCTGCTTCAATCTTATCAAAGGCTTGAATCATACCGATTACCGTACCCATGAATCCAAGCATTGGTGCTAATGCAATAAATAAAGAAATCCAAGACACATTCTTTTCTAACTGTCCCATTTGTACACCACCATAAGCTACTACAGCTTTCTCGGCAGCATCGATGTCTTCATCGGCTCTATCTAAACCTTGATAGAAAATAGAGGCAACTGGTCCTTTTGTATTTCTACAAACTTCTTTTGCAGCTTCAATACCACCAGAAGCAAGTGCATCCTCTACATTTTGAGTTAATTTTTTAGTGTTTGTAGTTGAAAGGTTTAAAAAGATAATTCTCTCAATAGCGATAGCTAAACCAAGAATTAAACATAATAATACAATACCCATAAAGCCTGGGCCACCCTCAATAAAACGCTTTTTTAATTCTTGATGAAAACTCAAATCTTCGCTTGCTGCATCAGCGTCTTGAGTTATACTTGTTACTGTTGCTGTTGTAGTTGCTAATGTAGTTGCATTGGCATTAACAGTTCCGATAGCCATTAAACATGTTATGGCAAGAATAGAAAATAATCTTTTCATTGTTCTTAATCTTAATTTTATTAGTTAAAGTGTTAAAGATAAAAAAAATAATGTAACAATTGTCTAAAATCTATGCAGAGAGGAAGGGATTCGAACCCTCGATACCCTTTTGGAGTATACACACTTTCCAGGCGTGCGCCTTCGACCACTCGGCCACCTCTCTTTAAATCTTACCAAAAATTACGGTGTGCCAAATAACAAAAAAAACTTTAAACACTAAAATTTGTATCGTTAATTTTAGGTCAATTCCCCTCTCAGAGAGGTTTCGAACACTGTTTTGAATTCTTTATGCGAAATTTTCTCCCCTAATAAGTACATTAATTTAGCAATGGCTGCTTCAGTAGTTATATCCTTGCCCGAAATGACACCTATGGATTTTAACTTAGAACTGGTTTCATACTGACCCATATTAACGCTACCACCTGCACATTGCGATACATTAATAATATGTAGTCCTCGAGATATTGCATTTTTTAGTAATTCTACAAACCAATCCTCAGTAGTTGCATTGCCTGCTCCGTAAGTTTCTAGGATTAAACCTTCGAGTGCTTTACAGTTTAATATGGTCTCAATTAAAGCCTTTGAAATACCTGGAAACAATTTTAATATCCCAACATTCGTGTTCATCTTTGTTCGAACAATTAATTGGTCTGTTGACTTTACCCTCAACAAATACTCCTTATTAATATTAAGGTGTACTCCAGACTCAGCTAGGTTAGGATAATTAAAAGATTCAAAAGCTTCAAAATGCTCAGCATTTATCTTAGTAGTTCTATTGCCTCTGTATAGTTTGTATTCAAAATAAAGTCCAACTTCTCTTATAACAGGCAAACCATCTTTTTGTAAAGATGCCATTTGAATGGAGGTTATCAGATTCTCTTTAGCATCTGTTCTTAAGTCTCCTATTGGTAATTGGGATCCTGTAAAAATGACGGGTTTAGCCAAGTTTTCTAACATAAAACTTAAAGCAGATGCAGAATAACTCATGGTGTCACTACCATGTAAAACTACAAAACCATCAAAAGTCTGATAATTAACCTCAATAATTTGGGCAATGTCAGCCCAATATTTAGGATTCATGTTTGAAGAATCTATCGGCTCATCAAAAGAAATGGTTTCAATATTACAATCTAAAAGACGAATCTCAGGTATACGAGTTAGGATACTATCAAAATCAAATGCTCTTAAAGTACCTGTATCGGCGTCTTTTATCATACCAATTGTTCCACCAGTATAAATTAAAAGGATGTTGGGCTTTTGCATACTATATACCAAATACTTGTTTTGAATTTTCGGTTGTGATAGCCGCTATTTCTTCTTCACTCATTCCGTAAAGTTCGGATAATTTTTCTAATACCTTAATAATATATAGACTTTCGTTTCGCTTACCACGGTATGGTTTTGGTGCTAAATAAGGTGAATCGGTTTCTAAAACAATATGTTTTAAGTCAATTTCATTTATAAACTGATCTATTTTTCCGTTCTTAAAAGTCACTACACCTCCAATACCCAATTTCATATTGTAAGAAATAGCTTGATGTGCCTGCTCTAACGTACCTGTAAAGCAGTGAAAAATCCCAAAGAGGTCTTCTGATTTTTCTTGTTCTAAAACTTCAAAAATTTCATCGAAGGCCTCTCTGCAATGTATTACAATGGGCAATTTATATTTTTTGGCCAAGTGAATTTGATGTTTGAAGGCTTCGATTTGTATATCTAATGTTGACTTGTCCCAATATAAATCAATTCCTATTTCGCCAACAGCATAGAACTTTCGTTGAGATAACATGTTCCCTACATGTGCTAACTCATCTTTGAAATTTTCTTTTACATGTGTAGGATGCAATCCCATCATTAAAAAAATGTTTTCAGGAAAATCGTTTTCAAGCTGAAGCATAGCTTCGGTATAGGTAGAGTCTATAGCTGGAATAAAAAATCTTGAAACATTGGCATCCAAAGCTCTCCTTATCATAGCCGTTCTATCTTCATCAAAAGCCTCACTATATAAATGTGTATGTGTATCCGTAACAATCATCTGCCAAAAATAAACGTTTAGTATATTATATTTACACAAATTTTGAAAATGGAAACATTAAAGGATTTTCTTTTAGAAAAAGGATACTCAAAAATTAAACTCAAACTGACCAAGACCAATCATTTTGAAATTAAGGCTACTATAAATGGAGTCAAAGGACGATTTATTTTAGATACTGGTGCTTCGAGCAGCTGCGTTGGTTTTGAAGCTATAGAGCGATTTAATCTTAGTGTTAAAGATTCTGAAATTAAAGCTGTAGGTGCTGGAGCGTCTGACATGTTAACTCAAATTTCTAAATCCAATAACTTAAAAATTGGTAAATGGAAAAAAAATAGAGTTGCTTTGATTCTTTTTAATCTTTCACACGTAAACACCGGACTTGTTAATCATAATGCAGATCCCGTAGACGGCATAATCGGCGCAGACATCTTAAAGAAAGGAAAAGCTATAATTGATTATGAGAAGAAATACCTTTACTTAAAATTAAAAGAAATTTCCTAACCAAAAGATTCTTGTTATATTTATCTTCCCTAGTTGATTAATAGCTTAATGAGCCCAACCATCATAATTGCAGACGATCATCCTTTGGTGCTAAAAGGTCTTCAGGATTTTTTGGACGAAAAAGACTATAATGTCCTTGCCAGTGCAAAAAATGGCAAAGAAGCCTTGGCATTGATAAAAGCTCACGTCCCAGACATTGCTATTTTAGACATTAAGATGCCTTTTTTTACGGGTTTACAAATTGCTGAAAAGTGTAAAAAAGCTAATCTTAAAACCAAAATTGTCCTTATTACTTTTGAAAAGGATGAGAAAATATACAACGAAGCAAAATCTTTGGGAGTTTATGGCTATGTATTAAAAGAGTTTGCGTTGGATGAAATCGAGAACTGTATTGATTCGGTAATTAAAGACAAACCCTATTTCAGCCCTGAACTTTTATCATTTATTGAAGTAGATGAAGCCCCTGAAGAACTAAAGCTTTTAACTAAAACCGAAACCAAAATTATTGGCCTTATAGCACAGAATAAAACTGGTGTTGAAATTGCTGAATTGCTTTTTGTATCTACAAGAACAATAGAAAAGCACAAGAGCAATATCATTAGAAAATTGAAATTACCAAGCAAGCAGAACAGTCTTTTGATTTGGGCAAAAGAAAATTCTGATTATCTCTAGATTTTTTTCAAAAAATACGTAAAGTTACGTATAGTATTGCATTATAATTATTTGGAATTTTACACTGTTATTAATTAAGGGTTAATAACGAGCTATTAATTAGTTCTTAGGGGATTATTTGAGCCTTGGAGTCTTCCAAGGCTCTTTTTTTAGGATAAAATTTAAAAAATACGTAAAGTTACGTATAGTATTGCATTATAATTATTCGGAATTTTACAGTGCTATTAATCAATGCCTCAGATTATATTCTCAAAAAGCTCTGGGCTGAACTAAAAGTTCAGAGCTTTTTTTAAAAAATGAAACACGATGGAAACAATGAAAGATAATACTGCAAAAAGGGATAAAGTTTTTATGATTCTATTAATTGTAAGTTCTGTTATAGTCATCTCAGCCAATATAGCTGTTAATTTTTTTAGTTAATTTTAGTTAGTTACTCTTTGTTAGTAAGGGAGTAAAAAAAGCGCAATTAGTAATTAATTGCGCTTTTTTATTTATAAAACTTGTTATAGCTTTTATAATTCTAAAGCCTTTTTAACATCATTATTCATTAATAATTCTGTAGGATTTTCTAATGCTTCTTTTACTGCTACCAAGAACCCAACAGATTCTTTACCATCAATGATTCTGTGATCGTAAGATAAGGCTACATACATTATTGGTCTAATCTCTACTTTGCCATCTACCGCTACAGGACGCTCTACAATATTATGCATTCCTAAAATACCACTCTGTGGAGGATTAATAATTGGCGTAGACAACATACTACCAAATACGCCACCATTAGAAATGGTAAATGTACCACCTGTCATCTCATCTACTGTGATTTGGCCATCTCTAGCTCTTAATGCCAAACGTTTTACTTCGGCCTCTACACCTCTAAACGTTAGATTTTCAGCATTTCTGATAACAGGAACCATCAACCCTTTAGGTCCAGAAACAGCTATACTGATGTCGCAAAAATCATAGGATATCATGTCTTTTCCGTCTATCATTGAGTTTACAGCCGGATACATTTTTAATGCTCTTACTACAGCTAGGGTAAAGAAGCTCATAAAGCCTAAACTTACTCCATGTTTTGCCTTAAATTCTTCTTTGTATTGATTACGCAAATCAAAAATCGGAGACATATCTACCTCGTTAAAAGTAGTTAACATGGCCGTTGTATTCTTTGCTTCCACTAAACGCTCGGCAACTTTACGGCGCAACATAGACATTTTGCTACGAGACGTTCCTCTATTTCCACCCGTTGGTGTTCCCATAGATGGCACAGCATTTACAGCATCATCTTTTGTGATTCTCCCATCTTTGCCTGAACCTTTTACAGAATCTGCATCAATACCTTTTTCATCTAGAATCTTTTTAGCAGCAGGGCTTGGAGTTCCTGTGGCATAAGTTTTAGATTCAGTTGCTACTGGTTTTGGTTCTTCTTTTTTAGGAGCTTCTTCTTTCTTTCCTTGTTTGGTAGAAGCTTCTCCTTCAGGTTTTTCTGCACTTGTGTCTATAAGACAAACAACTGCGCCAACATTAACAGCATCTCCTTCTTCATATCTGTTACCATCTGCATCAGCTAAGGTAATGATACCACTGGCTTCAGCCGGTAATTCTAATGTTGCTTTATCACTATCTACCTCAGCAATGGCTTGGTCTTTTTCTACATAATCTCCATCTTTAACCAACCATTCTGCTATTTCTACTTCAGTAATTGATTCGCCTGGTGAAGGCACTTTCATTTCTAAAATCATGCGTTTATTGTATTTAACCCTTTTGGTTTATTTTTATTAGTTTCTTATTTGGTTATTTTTACTTTTATCAAAAACGAAATCGATAACTTCTTTGTGTCTTGTCTTAGAGCGTACAGAACTTCCAGCTGCTGGCGCACCATAGGGTCTTCTACTAGCTGCTCTCCATGTTCTTGCCTCTTCTAAGTGCATTAACATATGGCCATACGCACCCATATTTCGTGGTTCTTCTTGTGCCCAAACAATATCTTCTGCGTTTTTATATTTTTTTAATGTAGCTCTAATGTCATCTGCAGGTAACGGGAATAATTGCTCTATTCTAACTAATGCCACATCTTCTCTTCCTAATTTCTCTTGTTCTTCTAAAAGATCATAATAGAATTTACCTGTTACAAATACCAAAGTTTTTATCTTGTCAATGTTTGCATTGACATCATCTATTAGCATTTGAAAACTTCCGTTTGCAAACTCATCTACAGTAGAAACCACTTTAGGATGACGCAACAAACTCTTTGGCGTAAACACTATTAAAGGTTTTCTATAATTAGCCTTCATTTGCCTACGTAACAAATGAAACATATTTGCTGGTGTTGTACAATCAGCAATAAACATGTTATCCTTTGCACACAATTGTAGGTAGCGCTCCATACGCCCTGATGAATGCTCAGCACCTTGCCCTTCATAACCATGTGGCAATAACATTACCAATCCATTAGAGGTTTTCCATTTATCTTCTCCTGATGAAATGTATTGATCTATCATTATTTGAGCTCCATTGCTGAAATCTCCAAACTGAGCCTCCCAAATGGTAAGGGTATTAGGGCTTGCCATGGCATAACCATAATCAAAACCTACAACACCATATTCAGATAACAGTGAGTTATAAATATTGAATTGCCCTTGGTTGTCAGAAACATTTTTCAATAAGATGATTTCTTCTTCGCTATCTTCAACTTTTACAACAGCATGTCTATGAGAAAATGTTCCGCGTTCTACGTCTTGCCCAGAAATTCTAACATTAAAACCTTCAGTCAATAGTGAACCATATGCTAGATGCTCTGCCATTGCCCAATCTAATCTATCTTCGTCAAACATCGTTTGACGGGACTCCACCAAACGTTGTATCTTTTTAATAAACTTTTTGTCTTCTGGTAAATTAGAGATTACCTTAGTTACATGTGAAAGAAGCTCTTTTGAAACTTTGGTATCTACAAGCTTCATCATCTCACTTTCATCTACACGGTCAAAATCTCGCCACTGCTCGTGCATGAATGGTGAAATCACTGTCTTTTCAATCTTGCGAGAATCTTCAAGTTTTTCTTCTAATTTATCCTTGTAATCTTTTTCAATTCTTGCAACGTAATCCTTGTCTATTATGCCTTCTGCTATCAATCGTTCGGCATAGATATCTCTTGGGTTTTTGTGCTTAGCTATGGCTTTATACAACAATGGTTGTGTAAACTTTGGTTCATCACCTTCATTATGTCCATACTTTCTATAACCTAAAAGATCTATAAAAACATCGCGCTTAAATTTCATTCTAAAATGAAGTGCAAATAATGTAGCGTGCACCACAGACTCAGCATCATCAGCATTGATATGAAGTACTGGAGACAATGTTACTTTACCAACATCTGTACAATAGGTACTAGAACGGCCGTCTAGATAATTTGTGGTAAAACCTATTTGATTGTTTACTACTATATGTATTGTACCATTTGTTTTATAGCCATCCAATTGTGCCATTTGTACAACTTCATACACTAAGCCTTGACCAGCAATCGCAGCATCACCATGTACCACAATTGGTAATACTTGGGAAGCATCTTCAATCTCTGGCTTATCTTGCTTTGCTCTAGAAATACCTTCTACAACGGCGCCAACGGTTTCTAAATGAGAAGGGTTTGGTGCAATACTTAAGTTTATTTTCTTTCCCGAATCGGTTTCGCGATCACTTGTCCATCCTAAGTGGTACTTAACATCTCCATCAAAAATCTGCTCTTCGTAATCTTTACCATCAAACTCACTAAAAATATCCTTTGCCGATTTGCCAAAGATGTTTGTAAGTGTACTTAAACGGCCGCGATGTGCCATACCCATCACAAACTCTTTAACACCATATTCTGCAGCTGTTTCGATTAAAGCATCTAATGCTGGAATTAAAGATTCGTTTCCTTCTAAAGAAAATCGTTTTTGCCCTACATATTTTGTATGCAAGAAGTTTTCAAAAGAAACGGCTTCATTTAATTTTCTGAGGATATTTTTCTTCTGATCTGCTGAAAACTGAGGATGATTATCGTTAATATTCAGCTTCTCTTGTATCCACTGAATTTCCTCTGGTTTTCTTATGTACATGTATTCTATACCAATAGAATCACAATAAATTCGTTCTAGATGGTCAACTATATTCTGAAGAGTTGCAGATCCAATACCTAAAATTTCACCAGCCGAAAAAACGGTGTTTAAATCGCTTTTTGATAGACCAAAATTTTCAATTTCTAATGTTGGCTCGTATGTTCTTCTGGCTCTAACAGGGTTGGTTTTTGTAAATAAGTGACCTCTGCTTCTGTAGCCATCTATTAGCTTAACAACCTGAAATTCTTTTTGGAGTTGCTCTGGTATTTGTGTAGAAACGCCTTCTACAATTTCACCATTCATTCCATAGTTTTCAGACCCAAAATCGTAGCCTTGGAAAAAGGCACGCCAACTTGGCTCTATGGCATCTGGATTTTTAAGGTATTGGTCATATAAATCAGCAAAATATGCCGTATGTGCTGCGTTGAGAAAGGAATATTTATCCATTATTTTTACGAGACATTGTCGTTTCTACAAAATTTCCCCAAAAATACAACTTTTAGTAGATATAGTATCTGTTTTATTATATTTATAACATATAAGAATTTAAGAATTACAGAGATGATAAAATTTAGAATAAACACTATTGAAAAAGTTATTTTGTGTATCATTTTTGCTTGTTTTTTTGTGTTTTTTTCAAATGCACAAGGTTTAGACAGTAGAGACCGTTTTTGGCAAAATGTACAATTTGGAGGTGGTATTGGGCTAAACTTTGGAGATGGATTTTTTAGTGGTGCAATTGCACCGAATGCTCTGTATAATTTTAATCCTTATGTGGCTACAGGTGTAGGTCTCAATTTTCAGTATAGTTCGCAGCGCGATGTGTTTAAATCTACTGTTGTTGGTGGAAGCATCATTGGTTTATTTAATCCTTATAGAGAATTACAACTTTCTACAGAATTTGAGCAACTTTTTGTAACCCGAGATTTTGATGAACAGTTTGTTGCAAATGTAGACGACAGCTACTGGTATCCTGCATTATTTTTAGGTGCAGGTTACAGAAGCGGTAATATCACTTTTGGCATTCGTTATGACATATTGTACGATGAAGATAAAAGTATACAAAACCAAGCTTGGATGCCGTTTGTGAGGTTTTGGTTTTGACTTCGACTTCGCTCAGTCACCAAACACTTCTATCTGTATTTAGATTTATACCACACTTTTTGCCATTCTCTTTGAAGGATTAAAAAGGTAACATCTTCTGATAGTTGAATTGTATCTTCACCATCAAGCGTTTTAATTTTTTGTTCTGATACATCTACTTGATATAGTAGATTGAGGTAGTCTGAAAATTTATGTTGGATAAGATGAAAAACCGTGTCTTGCAAAACTAGCTTCAGACTAGTTGGCAATGTGTCCTCATTAAATTCTAAATCTATATTCGCAAAAAGTAAGTCTTTATTGAGCTGAATAATCAGTTTTTTATAAAGATGTAATGCATTAGCTTCGGTTATTAATTCTTCAAAATTTACAGGCAATGCCATTACACACGTCTATTCATTAACTGATTACCAAATAGCTTTAGCACTTGTTTTTTATCCTCAGAAATATTGAGTTTTCCTAAAACACCAAAGGCTTTTTCAGTATAATCCTTTACCGCCAATTGTGCTGCATCTGATGCGCCAGATGTATTAAAAAGCGATTTTACCTTTTTTACTTTTTCTAAATCTGATATAGAACTATCAGACATTAAAACTAACAAATCAGATTTTTCATCTTTACTTCCCATCTCTAAGGTTTTGAGATACAAATACGTTTTTTTATTTTCAAGGATATCACCACCAACTTGTTTACCAAACGTTTCAGGATTGCCAAACGCATCTAAATAATCATCCTGTAATTGAAATGCAATACCTAGATAGCGTCCAAAATCATAAATACTGTTCTGATCTTCTTCTGAAGCGTTTGCAACGATCGCCCCCATTTTCATGGCTGCACCCACCAAAACCGCAGTTTTATATTCAATCATTTTGAGATACTCTGATATGGTAACATTGTTTCGGGTTTCAAAATCAATGTCGTATTGCTGTCCTTCACAAACTTCTAAAGCGGTTTTACTGAATAATTTTGCTAAAGTCTGAAACGTACTTGGTTCATAGTTTTCAAACAATTGATACGCCAAAATTAACATTGCATCTCCGGAAAGAATCCCAGTATTTAAATCCCATTTTTCGTGTACGGTCTCTTTTCCTCTACGTAGAGGAGCATCATCCATAATATCATCGTGTATCAAAGAGAAATTATGAAAAACTTCAACAGATAATGCTGCATTCATGGCTTCTTTAGACTTATTCCCAAAAATATCCGCAGTCATTAAAGTTAAAACTGGTCGCAAACGTTTACCGCCAAGCTTAAGGATATAATTTATGGGGTCATAAAGATTCTTGGGATCCTTACTAACTGCAAAATCTTCTAGATACGATAGAAATGATTTTTGATAAGCTTCAATACTGTGCATGAAGCAAAAATAATGCTTTCAGCACATTTTAAGACAATGTTAGCTATGTTAAAAAATTATTAAAACTACGGAAACTTTTTTTGTTTTTAAAGTTTCCGTAGTTACATTTGCACATTAATTATGAGAGACAAAATAATATACAAGGCATCAGAACTATTCCTTGGGCTTGGCTTTAAGAGTGTAACAATGGACGATATTGCCAACGAACTGGGCATCTCTAAAAAGACCATTTATGTGCATTTTCCTAACAAGACTAAACTAGTAGAGGCAACAACTCTACATGTGTTTGAAACTGTTTCTTGTGGAATAGACCACATATGCGGACTTGAAAAAAATCCAATTGAAGAAGTTTTTGAAATTAAACGGTTTGTGATGGATCATCTAAAGAATGAGAAATCATCACCACAATACCAATTACAAAAATATTATCCTAAAATCTTTTCGACCCTAAAGGCAAAACAATTTGAGGTGATGCAAGGATGTGTAATAGAAAATCTAAACAGAGGCATTAAGCTGGGCTTGTATAGAGAAACTATTGATGTTCAGTTTATTTCTAGAATATACTTCAACTGTATGATGATCTTAAAAGACCAGGAACTTTTCCCTTTAAAGAATTTTTCTATGAATGCCTTAATGGAAAATTACTTAGAATACCACTTAAGAGGTATCTGCACACCAAAAGGTATAGATTACCTAAACAATTACTTAAAAATCAATCAAAATCAACAATAACCAATGAAAAAAACGCTCTTTATACTAATATCAATAACCATAATGTCGTTGGGCTATTCGCAAGAACAGCCTACAAGCTTCACGCTGCAAGAAGCCATAGACTATGCCTTAGAAAATAATAGACAGGCTAAAAATGCAGCAAGAGATATAGATGCAGCCAAACAGCAAAAATGGGAAACTACAGCTACTGGTTTGCCTCAACTTAACGCTACTATAAACTATCAGAATTTTTTAAAGCAGCAGGTTTCTCTTTTACCTAACGAATTTTTTGATCCTTTCAGTCAAATAAGAAATCTTGATGAGTATTACAGTGAATTATCTTCACCTACTGGTATACCAGAAATTCAACCTGGATTTACAGAAGTTATATTCGGAACAAAACAAAACGTCAATGCAACAGCCACTTTAAGTCAATTAATTTTTGATGGTTCTTATTTAGTTGGTCTTCAATCTGCAAAAGTTTTTTTAGAAATTTCAAAGAATGCAAAAGACAAAACTGACTTAGAAGTAAGAAAAGGAGTTATAAATGCTTATGGTAATGTGCTTCTTTCCGAAGAAAGTGTCATTATTTACGAGAAGAATATTGCCGTAATTCAAAAGAATTTAGATGAAACCACTAAAATCTACGAGAACGGCTTAGAGGAAGAAGAAAGCGTAGAGCAATTACAAATTACACTCTCAAATCTTGAAAGCAGTCTTAATAATGCTAAACGTCTAAGAGGAATTGCTTACCAAATGTTCAATATTACTTTAGGCATAGACTACAATGCCAATATCACATTAACTGAAAGCCTTGAGGATTTAGCAGAAAAAAATATTTCACTCGAAACTTTAGCACAAGAAAGTGATGTTACGTCTACTATAGATTACAAAATTGCCGAAAACGATAAACGCTCTAAAGAGCTTTTGTTAAAGTTAGAAAAAAGTAAAGCTTTACCTCAACTAAGTGCCTACATAAACGGAGGGTATCTTGGATTTGGAGATGATTTTTCTTTTCTAGAAAAAGATCAAGATTGGGCTGGGTTTTCATCATTTGGTTTCAATCTTAACTTACCAATATTTAGCTCTGGTGGTAGAAGCGCTTCAACACAACGTGCAAAAATTAATTTAGAAAAATCCAAAGATGAGCTTACAGAAACTGAGCAACGCTTAAAACTAGAGATTGAAACTGCAAAAAGTAACTATAAATTTGCCACTGAGGACTTCAATAATAAAAAGCAAAATCTTGCTTTAGCCGAACGCATAGAACGAAAAAATCAGACCAAATTTTTTGAAGGTATCGGCTCCAGCTTTGAGTTAAGACAAGCACAAACACAACTATATTCAGCACAACAAGAATTATTAAAAGCTATGCTAGATGTTATAAATACTAAAGCCGAACTAGAAACACTAACAAACCAAACAACCAACTTTTAAACCATTAAGAAATGAAGAATATATTTAGTTTACTAATAATAACTTTGCTAGTGGCCTGCTCTGGCGAAAAAAAACAAACCGTTGAAGAACTTATAGCGTCTAACAACGCTGAAGCTATTCAAAAAAAGAAAGACGAACTGGTAAATGAGCAACAGGCTCTCACGGCACAGATAAAGCAATTAGACACAAAGCTTCAAAGCATTAGTCCAGACAGAAACGTTCCACTAATAACCACGTTTTTAGCTGATTCTGAAGAATTTAAACATTACTTAGAATTACAAGGAAGCGTTGAGACCAAACAGAATATTGTAATTACACCTGAAACTTCGGGAATCATTACAAAAATCTATGTTAAAGAAGGTCAAAAGGTTACAAAAGGTCAGCTATTGGCCTCAATAGATGATGGTGGTTTAGGTCAACAAAAAGCACAGTTAGAAATTCAGACAGATTTAGCTAAAACAACTTTTGAACGTCAAAAACGCCTGTGGGATCAAAAAATTGGAAGTGAAATCCAATATCTACAAGCAAAATCACAGTACGAAGGACTTCAAAAAAGCATTGCCCAAATTAATCAGCAACTCAGCAAAAACAGCGTGAGAGCACCCTTCTCAGGAATCATAGATGATGTTATTACAGAGCAAGGCAATGTTGCCGCACCAGGCCAAACACCTCTTATGCGCTTGGTAAATCTCAATGATATGTACATTAAAACCGACGTACCAGAAAGTTATATAACAAGTATTAAGGAAGGAAAGGAAGTTGAGGTTGAATTCCCTGTTTTGGGCAAAAGCATAACATCAAAAATAAGACAAACAGGAAACTTTATTAACCCAGCAAACAGAACTTTTAATGTGGAAATTGCCGTACCAAACAAAGACCAAACCATTAAACCAAATCTTACGGCACGCCTAAAAATAAACGACTATACAAATAGCAAGGCTATTCTTATTCCGCAAAGTATCATCTCGGAAAATGCAGAAGGACAACAATACGTTTACGTTCTTACCGATAAAAAAGGGGACATGGCCACTGCCAAACGCGTTATTATAGAAACAGGTAAGACTCAACAAAATACTATTGAAGTACTCTCTGGATTAGAGGAGAATTCAGAATTAATAAAAGAAGGTGCTCGTAGTGTAAAAGATGGGCAAACCGTAAAAATTATAAAATCCAAAAACTCTAACGCCTAAACTACCAACTAATGACTAATCAAAAGAAAAAAAAGAAAGTCGATAAAGAATTTGGGCTCTCCTCGTGGGCAATAAACAACAAAACCACGATGTATGTGGCTATTGTTTTAATTCTATTTCTTGGGGCATCAGCCTACTTTAATATGCCAAGAGAAAGTTTTCCCGAAATTAGAGAAACAAAAATTTATATAAGCTCGCTTTTCCCCGGAAATACAGCAGAAGATATTGAAAAGCTAATAACCGATCCTCTAGAGGATAAGCTTAAAAATGTAAGCAATGTTGTTGAGATAACATCAACATCTCAAGAAGATTACTCTATGATTATTGTTGAGTTTGACGAAGCCATTTCAGTAGAAGCAGCAAAACAAAAAGTAAAAGATGAAATTGACTCTGAAACCTCGGGTGAGGATTGGCCCACATTTAATGGCGCCAAGGTAGAACCAAATGTCTTTGAGTTGAGCCTATCAGAAGAAATGCCAATTCTAAACATTAATATTTCTGGAGACTATACTGTCGAACGATTAAAAGAATTTGGTGAATATTTAGAAGATGAAATAGAAGACCTCGATGAAATAAAACAAGTTGACATTAGAGGTGCTCAAGAAAAAGAAGTTGAAGTTGCTGTAGATGTTTATAAAATGATGGCATCAAAAGTCAATTTTCAAGATGTTACAGGAGCAATAAGTAATGGTAACATGACCATGTCTGCGGGTAATCTAATTACCAGTGGACAGCGCAGAACCATACGTATTATCGGTGAGATTGATAACCCTAACGAACTAGAGAATTTCGTTGTCAAGTCTGAAAACAATAATCCTATTTACCTAAAGGACATTGCCACAGTAACTTTTAAATCTAAAGACAAAACCACCTTTGCAAGAGAATACAATCCAGAAAGTGGTATGGGAGAAGCCGTAGTAATGCTCGACGTAAAAAAGCGTTCTGGGAAAAATATGGTGGCAGCAGCAGAAAAAATTGAAAAAATTGTAGCAGATGCTAAAGCTAATGTATTACCAACAAATTTAAGAGTCACTATTACAAACGACCAATCTTCAAAAACCATAGGACAAGTAGATGATTTAGTGAATAACATCATTTTTGGTATATTCTTAGTAGTCACCGTTTTAATGTTCTTTTTAGGTTTTAAAAATGCCTTGTTTGTAGGTTTTGCAATCCCAATGTCCATGTTTATGTCTTTAATGATACTCAATGCATTAGGCTACACTATGAATACCATGATTCTTTTCGGGCT
>JAGQZO010000017.1:32748-42533 GCA_020435515.1 Winogradskyella sp.
CGACTCATGGACCAAGAAGGCCTTTCAAGAATTGAAGCTGCCAAAAAAGGCATTGGTGAAATTGCCTTCCCAATTATCATTTCAACAGCAACAACGGTAGCTGCTTTTATTCCCCTAGGTTTATGGCCAGGTCTTATGGGACAGTTTATGATTTATTTCCCTATAACACTTTCAGTTGTACTTGGATCATCATTATTGGTTGCCATATTCTTTAATTCGGTTTTGGTCTCCCAATTTATGACTACCGAAGACAAGGACATGCCATTAAAAAACATTATTGCCATCTCTGGTATCTTAGGCATCATTGGTTTACTTATTTTACTGTTTGGTGGCGCTTACAAAGGCTTGGGTGGCCTTATGATTGCTACTGCGGTAATGCTTTGGATCTATAGACTAATCCTTAGAAAAGCGGTTAACCGTTTTCAATCTAAAACATTGGTAAGATTTGAAAATTTATACGAGCGCACACTTAACTCCGTTTTTAAAGGTTGGAAACCCATACTAATTTCTGTAGGAAGTCTTATTCTGTTTTTTGTTGCAGTAGGAAGTTTCGGTGCATCTGTTGCAAGTCAAAGAACCAAAATAGAATTCTTTCCAGATAACAAGCCTAACCAGATTATTGTTTACATAGAATATCCTGAAGGCACAGACATTGCAAAAACCAATGAGATTACCAAGGATATTGAGGCTAAAGTATATAACATTTTATATGATGAGGAATACATATCGGAAGGTGAAAACTTCTTAGTAGAAAGTTCTGTTTCCCAAGTGGGTGAAGGTGCCGGAAACCCACAAACCGATGGCGGCTCAGCAGCAGAAATGCCACATAAAGGAAAGATTACCGCCTCAATGCGCGAATACAAATTTAGAAAAGGAAAGGACAGCGAAAAATTACGAAAAAAGGTGCAAGAGGCTTTGACTGGAATCTATCCTGGAGTATTGATTTCTGTTGAAAAGGATGCTAACGGACCACCAATTGGGCCACCTATAAACATAGAAATAGAAGGAAACGACTATAATGAATTGATTGCATTGGCAGAAAACATGCGAAAGTTTATCAATTCTAAAAATATTTCCGCTATCGACGAACTCAAAATCGATGTTAATAAAGATAAACCAGGCATGCAAGTTATTGTCGATAGAGAAAAGGCAGGAGAACTTGGTGTAAGTTCAGGTCAAGTTGGGCAACAATTACGAAACTCTCTGTTTGGTGCAAAAGCAGGTATTTACAAAGAGGATGGTGACGACTATGACATCTATGTGCGTTTTAATGAAGACTTACGCTATAATACCAATGCACTTTTCAACCAAAATATTGTTTTCAGGGATATGGCTTCGGGCCAAGTAAAAGAAATCCCTGTATCTACAGTGGCAAAACAGCGCAACAATTCTGGATTTAGTGCCATTAAGCATAAAGACACCAAACGTGTGGTGACGGTATATTCGGCATTAGCGCCAGGCTATGTAGATGCCAGTGCTGCAGTTAACCAGATTAAAAACGAAATGAAAAATTTTGAAGGTTTACCTTCAGACATCAAAATTGATTATACAGGGCAAATTGAAGAACAAAACAAAGAGCAAGCGTTCTTAATGGGTGCCTTCTTTACGGGATTGGGTTTAATTTTCCTTATACTCATATTCCAGTTTAATTCGGTTTCTAAACCCGCTATCATCATGATTGCCATTTTCTTGAGCCTTATTGGCGTATTTGGCGGTATAGTCATAACTGGCGATTCGTTTGTAATATTAATGACCATGATGGGAATCATATCACTCGCCGGAATCGTAGTAAACAATGGTGTGGTGTTACTGGATTATGCACAATTGCTTATCGATCGAAAAAAAAATCAACTAGACTTGGACGAATCTGAATATTTGCCCAAAAACGAAGTATTAAAGCAAATTATCAAAGCAGGTAAAGCACGTTTAAGACCTGTTTTGTTAACGGCTATAACCACTATACTTGGTTTAATCCCATTGGCCATAGGCCTTAACATCAATTTCTTTACATTGTTTAGTGAATTTGACCCTAACATCTATTTCGGAGGAGATAATGTTATTTTTTGGGGACCTTTAGCATGGACTGTTATTTATGGGCTTTTTATAGCTACCTTTTTAACATTGATTGTTGTTCCTGTGTTATTCTATCTGTCTATACGATTAAAAATGTGGTTAAAATCCAAGTTTGGAGATTCGGAAATTATTCCCGACAAATTAGTCCCTGATGAAATAGTAAGTTAGATAATCTATATCAAAAGCCTTAACAATTGTTGAGGCTTTTTATTTTAATATCCTATAAGTTGATTAAATTTGCATCCGCATTCATCATTGCCTTGGCAAAGATGAACGTTATTTAATTTTTGAATATGTATAGAAGTCATAATTGTGGCGAATTAAGGGCCACTCACAATAATACAGAGGTTACACTAGCAGGTTGGGTACAAGGAGTTAGAGATAAGGGGTTTATGATCTATGTAGATCTTAGAGATCGCTATGGCATTACCCAACTCTATTTTGATGAAAGTCAAAGCTCAAAAGACTTAATGGAAAAAGCTCAAAAATTAGGCCGTGAGTTTGTAATTCAAGTAAAAGGGAATGTTCAGGAACGTGCTTCAAAAAATCCTAATATTCCTACTGGTGATATCGAAGTTTTGGTTTCAGAGTTGAAAGTTCTTAATGGATCAAAAACCCCTCCGTTTACAATTGAAGATAAAACGGATGGTGGTGACGATTTACGTATGAAATATCGCTATTTAGACATTCGCCGTAATCCTGTAAAAAACAGTTTAATTTTTAGACATAAAGTAGCTCAAGCTACGCGTAACTATCTTTCTTCGGAAGGTTTTATTGAAGTAGAAACCCCATATTTAATAAAATCTACACCAGAGGGCGCCCGTGATTTTGTGGTGCCGTCTCGTATGAATGAAGGACAATTTTATGCACTACCGCAATCACCTCAAACTTTTAAGCAATTGCTTATGGTTGGTGGTATGGATAAATATTTTCAGATTGTAAAATGTTTTAGGGATGAAGATCTTCGTGCCGATCGCCAGCCAGAGTTTACACAAATTGACTGCGAAATGGCGTTTGTTGAGCAAGAAGATATTTTAAACACCTTTGAAGGTTTAACGCGGTACTTACTGAAAGAGATTAACGGTGTTGAGATTGATAAATTCCCAAGAATGCTCTATGATGATGCCATGCGATTATATGGTAACGATAAACCAGATATTCGATTTGGGATGCAGTTTGGCGAACTAAATGAAGTTGCTCAGCATAAAGACTTTAATGTATTTAATTCTGCGGAATTAGTGGTGGGTATTGCAGTGCCTGGCGGAAATACTTACACCAGAAAAGAAATCGACCAACTTATTGATTGGGTAAAGCGCCCACAAGTGGGAGCTTTAGGCATGGTATATTGTCGTTGCAATGAGGATGGCACTTACAAATCTTCTGTAGATAAGTTTTATGACCAAGACGATTTAGCAAAATGGGCCGAAGTCACTGGTGCTAAAGCGGGTGATTTAATCTGCGTCCTTTCTGGAGACACCAATAAAGTTAGAGCACAGCTAAGTGCTTTACGCATGGAATTAGCAGAGCGATTAGGCTTGCGTAAACCTAACGAATTTGCACCGCTTTGGGTCATGGATTTCCCTTTATTAGAATGGGACGAAGAGACAGAACGTTACCACGCCATGCACCATCCCTTTACCTCCCCAAAACCAGGTCAGTTAGAATTACTAGATTCCAAACCAGGTGAGGTTAAAGCCAATGCTTACGATTTGGTTTTGAATGGTAATGAAATTGGTGGAGGTTCTATTCGTATTCACGATAAAGCAACTCAAGCCATCATGCTAAAACATTTAGGGTTTTCTGAAGAAGAAGCTAGAGCGCAATTCGGCTTCTTAATGGATGCTTTTGAGTATGGAGCACCTCCACATGGTGGTATTGCCTTTGGTTTGGATAGATTGGTTGCTATTTTAGGAGGTCAAGAGACAATAAGAGATTTTATTGCCTTCCCAAAAAACAACTCAGGTAGAGATGTCATGATAGATGCACCTGCTCCAATTGATGATGAACAACTGCAGGAACTTAATTTAAAATTGAATTTAAAATCATAACTATTAAATCCTGCTTCATGCAGGATTTTTTGTTAGATTTAAACTATGCCAACTAAGTCCAACTTATTAAAACGATTGCTCATTTGGAGATACAAACATGTCTCTGAAAAAAACTTTGTTTTTTTTCTGAGTCTAGTTGTAGGTTTGCTTTCGGGTCTGATTTCTGTTTTTATAAAAAATATCACCTTTGCTATCGAAGCTGTTTTTGAAAAAGGCGTCATCCTTTCAGAAAACAGTATTTATTTTATTCTACCTATTATTGGCTTATACCTTGTGTATTTGTTTGTAAAGTATATTGCAAAGCAACCTAGTGAGCACGCCATACCTTCCATTCTTTTTGCCTTATCTAAAAGAGATGGAATTATAAACAAGAAAAAGATTTATTATCCATTAATTACGGCACCTCTTACGGTTGGTTTTGGTGGATCGGTGGGTTTGTTAGGGCCTGCTATTGCATCGGCTTCAGCATTAAGTTCTAACCTGAGTCGTTTTTTACATATTGACAGAAAAACACGAAGCTTGTTAATTGCCTGTGCAGCGGCAGGAGCTATTGCTTCTATATTTAAGTCTCCTATTGCAGCTATTATTTTTGCAATTGAAGTTTTTAGTTTAGACCTTACTTTTGCTTCATTATTGCCATTATTAATTGCTTCGGTATCATCAGTAATTACCTCTTACTTTTTCTTGGGAGATAGTGTTTTATTTGAGTTTAATGTCGTTGATAAGTTCGCCATAAAAGACACTTTATTCTATATTCTCTTGGGTATTGGCACTGGCTTTGCCTCCATCTATTTTTCTAAAATTTATTTTGGGATTACCTCCTTGTTCAATCGTCTAAAGTCCGCAAGGCAACGATTAATTATTGGTGGTTTGGCTATTGGAGTCATGCTCTTTTTTATACCTCCATTGTATGGTGAGGGTTTTGGATTCATAAACAATCTTCTGCTTGGCAACGATATAGACGCATTGGGCAAAACTCCATTTGACAAACATTTAGACAACATTTGGATTGTCATAGCGCTTCTTTTTGGAATCACTATTTTTAAAGCCATAGCCATGACCACAACTTTTGCTGCTGGCGGTACAGGTGGTATCATCATCCCAACTTTAGTGATGGGAAGCGCACTAGGCAATGTAGTGGCTAAAGTGATTAATAATTGTGGGTTAGGATTTAATGTCTCGGAAGCCAACTTTACGTTAATTGGCATGGCTGGCCTTATTGCTGGCGTACTTCATGCTCCACTAACTGCTATTTTCTTGATTGCTGAAATCACTGGAGGTTATCAGCTTTTTGTACCGTTGATGATTACCGCATCCATGTCGTTTATTATTAATAAAAATGGTTTAGACCACACCATTTACACCAAAGAATTATTAGAAAAAGGTGCCCTTCTGACCCAAAATAAAGATAAAAGTGTCCTCACATTAATGAAGTTAGATGCTGTTATTGAGCAAAATTTCGTAGAACTGCGTCCAGAAATGACATTAGGCGAAATGCTCAAAAATGGGGTTTCTAAATCTAACCGAAACTTGTTTCCTGTTACAGATAGTCAACAGAACTTTATTGGTATTATCTTATTAGATAATATTAGGTCTGTGATGTTTGACCAATCACTTTACAATTCTACAACTGTTGAAACCTTCATGCAAAAACCACCAGAAATTATTTATTATGAAGACGACTCCATGGAAAGGGTTATGAAGAAGTTTCAAGAGTCAAAAGCATGGAATCTTCCTGTCATAAAAGACAATAAGTATTACGGTTTTGTCTCAAAGTCTAAACTTTTAACCGCGTATCGCAATGAACTCATTAATTTTACATCCTAAATTTTAGTTCTATGAAAGTAATCCATATCATAACACTCATTACATTTTTAGCTTCAGTTGGAAGCATTATCTGTGGATTGGTTTTGAATGTTGATTACACCGAGAAACTTATTGGTTTTGGTGTATTGGGTTTATTTCTAATTGTATTCCCTTTATTTTCTTATTACCGATGGAAAGGCAAAGACGTTAAAGACTATATGCTCACTAAGGAAAATCTAGACAAAATGCGCGAAAACCAAAGAGAAAACAAATACTGATATAAATTGTTAATTTTCAATATTTTAAAATAAAACGATTTATTAACCTTACGTGTTAGTTAATATATTACCTTTACGCTTTAATTTTATTTTTTATTTACAATGACTGGAACAGTTAAATTTTTCAATGATTCTAAAGGATTTGGATTCATTACCAACAAAGAAACAGGAAAAGACATTTTCGTTCACGTATCAAACCTTAATGGTGTAGAATTACGCGAAGGAGATGACGTAGAGTACACAGAAGAAGAAGGCAGAAAAGGAATGGTTGCTGCTAATGTAAGCGTTCTTTAAGCGATATACTTTATTTTTAGTTTTAACGCTCAACCTTTGGTTGGGCGTTTTTTTTATTCAAAAACTACAGGCGCGTCACTTTTAGGAATCTTTACAACATAATAAGGCTGTGTCATAACCGAAGTAGCCATGCCTTCTGGTGATTTTCGTAATACCTCAACTAAAATCTTGTCCTTACTTTCTTGAATAACTAGGTTCAGACCATGTCCTCCTGAATTCTTAACCTCATCAAAAACTGCAATTACACTATACTTTGAAAAGTCAATATATGTTTCAGAAAAACTATCCGATACGTTATTTACAGAATTCATTTTATTAAGCAGATCTTTCCATTCCTCTGAAGAAGTAATGACCAAATTCTGCTTTTTTAAACCTTCCGCACCTGAACCATACAAGTTCCCTTTACCAATAAGAACAATATCATCATTTATCATTTTTGCTTGATTTTGAGTTGACTTGCAGTTTAATGCAAATAGTAAGATTACAATTCCTAGTAGCTTGTACATGTTATTTTGTTTTTAATTCAAATTCCGTTTTTCAATAAAAAACCGCTTCATTAATTCTGAGGCTTCATCAGCTAAAACGCCACCTACTATTTTTGTTTTAGGATGCATTTTTGTTCCCATAGCTACAAAACCACGTTGCTCGTCAGAGGCACCATAAACTATTTTTGAAATTTGACTCCAATATAATGCACCAGCACACATTTGACATGGTTCTAAGGTTACATACAACGTGCATTTAGTCAAATACTTACCGCCTAAAAAATTAGCAGCTGAGGTTATAGCTTGCATTTCGGCATGTGCCGTAACATCATTCAAGAGCTCTGTAAGATTGTGTGTTCTTGCAATTACACGATCTTCAACCACAATAACTGCTCCAACAGGAATTTCTCCTTTTTCAAAAGCCACTTCGGCTTCCTGAAGGGCTTTTCGCATAAAATATGTGTCGTCAAATGGCAGTATCATTGTTGTAAAAATACAAATTCAAATGGTACATTTGTAATTAATGAGTACACTTCTAAACCATATTAATTTACCTAAAGACTTACGTCAACTTGAGGCTAAGGATTTACCTGAATTGGCAAAAGAGCTACGTGAGTTTATTATCAATATTCTTGCTACTAAAGAAGGGCATCTTGGTGCTAGTTTGGGTGTTGTAGAATTGACTATTGCATTACACTATACCTTTGACACACCTAAAGATTTATTGATTTGGGATGTTGGTCACCAAGCCTACGGCCATAAAATTCTAACAGGAAGAAAAGAAATTTTTGAAACCAACAGGCAACTCAATGGTATCAGTGGTTTCCCAAAACGCTGTGAAAGTATTTACGATACTTTTGGTGTTGGCCATTCTTCGACCTCAATTTCGGCTGCATTAGGAATGGCTATTGCATCTCAACTTAAAGGTGAAGACAAACACCATATTGCAGTCATTGGAGATGCTTCTATTGCCAGTGGCATGGCCTTTGAGGGTCTTAATCATGCTGGAGTGACCGATGTAAATCTATTGGTAATCCTTAACGATAATGCCATTGGTATAGATCCAAGTGTTGGTGCTTTAAAACAATATTTAACCAACGTTAAAAAAGGCACACAAAAGCAAGATAATATTTTTGAAGCCCTCAACTTCAATTACTCTGGACCAATTGATGGTCATAATTTACCCTTATTAATTTCTGAACTAGAGCATTTAAAAACTGTAAAAGGACCAAAGTTTTTGCATGTCATTACCACCAAAGGTAAGGGCTTAAAACAAGCTGAGGAAGACCAGGTTAAATATCATGCACCTGGAAAATTCAATGCTTCAACGGGCGAACTTATTGGTAAATCTAATTTGAGCGATCCACCCAAATATCAAGATGTATTTGGTGAAACCGTCGTGGAACTTGCAGAAAAAAACAAAAAGATTATTGGTATTACACCTGCCATGCCAACAGGTAGTTCCCTGAAGTATATGATGGAAAAATTCCCTAATCGTGCCTTTGATGTTGGTATTGCAGAGCAGCACGCAGTAACAATTGCAGCTGGTATGGCGACACAGGGACTAATTCCATTTTGTAATATCTACTCCACATTTTTGCAGCGTGCTTACGACCAAGTGATTCATGATGTGGCATTACAAAATTTACCTGTTATCTTTTGTTTAGACAGAGCTGGTTTGGTGGGTGAAGATGGCGCCACACATCATGGGGTTTTTGACTTGGCCTACCTCAATTGTATCCCAAATTTGGTGATTTTTGCGCCAAGAGATGCAGTAGCGTTGCGGAACATAATGTACACGGTACAACTAGGAATTGATTTTCCGATTGCTATACGTTACCCTCGTGGTAAAGGTCATATTTTAGACTGGAAACAACCTTTTGATAAAATTGAAATAGGTAAAGGAGAATGTCTTAAGCAAGGAAAAGATTTAGCAATACTATCAATTGGTACCATGGCAAAAAACGTTGAAGATGCTATTATAGATTTGGATGTGTCACATTACGACATGCAATTTGTAAAGCCACTAGATGGCGTTTTATTGCACAATATTTTTAAGACACACAAAACTATTGTTACTGTAGAGGATGGTACTATTGTAGGAGGTTTTGGAAGTTCTATTCTAGCCTTTGCAAATTTGCATGACTATAAACAGCATATTGAAGTTTTGGGTATTGCTGACGAATTCATTGAGCATGGTTCGGTTCACCAATTGCAACAACTTCAACAACTGGATTCAACTTCAATTAGAAAAAAAGTTGAGCAATTACTCTCTGTCCTCAACAACAGCTAAATCTGTTTCGCCTTCAATTTGTTCAATCTGAACGGTATCGCTTTTAACTGGCTGGTCTTGAACATTAGAAATATCATCTAGCATTAATAGGCAAGTCAGTACTACTACAAAAATGACTAAGCCTCCGAGTATATTATTTCTCATAAGTAGGTGTTTTTTGGGGCTAATTATGATTTAAAGTAAAATAATTTGTCGTTAAAAAACAAATTTTTTCGATGAAATGCATTTTATAAAATATCCCCCTTCAACTTTTTATGTAACAACATAGCGTTAGTGTCAGACAATTTTGAGATGAATAAACAAACTGAAAGCAAATTATTATATAGAGATTTATCTGATAAGCTAGATGTTTCTGGCAATAGATTCAACAATAATTTATCATAATTTGATAAACTATTCTTATAAACATTAAACGCTAATTTACCATACGCATTCAACAATTGATTTAATATTTCGTAACCAGCAATCTCTTTATTAATAACCTCTTTGGATCGGTAAACTTTCTTTA
>JAGQZO010000017.1:42675-51254 GCA_020435515.1 Winogradskyella sp.
GCAAGTGCTCTCAAATAACTAACTCGATCTTCAGTAGTTTTTAGGGCATTATAATTTTTGGTTATAATTCTATCCTTGACCAATTTTATAAGATATTCCAACGCATAATCTTCTTCAATCAAGCCAAGATTTATACCATCCTCAAAATCTATAATCGTGTAGCAAATGTCATCTGCTGCCTCTACCAAATAAGCCAAGGGATGTCTGTTGTAGTTTAAGTCCTCTTTACTTCGTCTAATCAAACCTAAATCCGTAGCAACTTCATTAAACATATCCTTTTCACTCTGAAAAAAGCCATATTTTTTATCTACGATATGATTGGTAGGCTTTTTAGGCAAAGATTCTTTTGGATATTTCATAAAGGCACCAAGAGTCGCATAACTTAATCGCAAACCACCCTCTCTACCGGCTCTACTCTCGGTTAATATTTTAAAGCCATTGGCATTACCTTCAAAATCACATAAATCCTGATACTCTTTGTCTGTTAACTCAGTTTTGAACTGAGCTCCATTACCACTTTTAAAATACGCTCCTATGGCTTTTTCGCCTGAATGCCCAAACGGCGGATTACCAATATCGTGCGCCAATGCTGCTGCAGCTACAATCGCACCAAAATCATTTATTTTATAACCATGAACATTTTCTAAGTGTGGGTGTTTTTCTAACAATAGTTTACCAACTTGCCTTCCTAAAGAACGACCAACAACACTAACTTCTAAGCTATGAGTTAATCTGGTATGCACAAAATCTGTTTTAGATAATGGTATAACCTGTGTTTTATCTTGTAAGCTTCTAAATTCTGAAGAAAAGATGATACGGTCATAATCCACCTCAAAACCAACACGTGTTTCGTCTTGCTCTTTTCTCAGTCTTTTATTCTCGTCACCAAAACGTCTTAAAGACAATAATTGCTCCCAATTCATATATAAAAATTAAGAATGCAAGATAAATAAATTGATATAGATTTTTTTAAGAAAACAACTTGTATTCATCACCCTTGCTAATGTTAAGAAATTGTGTTCTTAATGCTAATTTAATTAATGTTAAACTAACATTTAACTAACTTTTTGGTTACGAAACTTTAATCATTGAGTAACCTCTTCAAGAGAATATCACGTTTTCTTTGCAACACAATAAAAACTAAAAATTGTTTACTAAAAATTTTAACTCAATGAAAAAATTACTTTTAATCGCGTTAGTAGCTTCTACACTAGTATTTACTAGTTGTTTTAAAGATGATGACACTCCTATTATTATCGAGGAGACTACAATAATTCAAAATCCAGGTGGTGGTACAGACCCAGAATGTCCTGTAGTAGCTGTAACAGGTGAAATCGCTGATGGTACTGTTTGGACAAATGACAACATTTACCAATTAAACCAGAAAGTTGTTGTACCTGCTGGTGCAACTTTAACTATTAATCCTGGAACCATTATTAAGGGTTCATCAGGAACTGGTTCTTTAGCTTCTGCTTTAATCGTAGCAAGAGGTGGTACACTTAATGCTAATGGAACAGCTAGTGAGCCAATCATCTTCACATCTACTGCTGATAATATTACTTGTGGACAAACTTCAGGCACTAACTTAGATCAAAATGATAGAGGTCTTTGGGGAGGTCTAATCGTATTAGGTAATGCTCCTTGTTCGTTCTCTGGTGACATACCTGAGGCTCAAATTGAAGGTATTCCTGCAGATGATACATTTGGTCTTTACGGTGGTACTAATCCTAATGATAGTTCTGGAAGTTTAAGATACATCTCTATCCGTCATGGTGGTGCTTTGATTGGTGAAGGTAACGAAATCAATGGTCTTACTTTAGGTGGTGTTGGTAATGGTACTGTAATCGACAATATTGAAGTTGTGGCTAATGTTGATGATGGTATAGAATTCTTCGGTGGTACTTGCGACGCTTCTAATTTATTAGTTTGGGCTTGCGGTGATGATGCTCTTGATATTGACCAAGCCTACTCAGGTATTATTGATAATGCTGTTGTTGTGTTAGGTGATATCTCTGACCACGCATTTGAAATTGATGGACCAGAAGGATCAGCACCAGCTGGTAACGAAGGCTCATTTACTTTAAGAAATGCAACTATTATAGGTAACTCAGTAACTTCTAATGGTGAATATGCTGATTACAGAAGTAGAGCTCGTGGGCTTACAGAAAATATTTATGCATTAGGTTTCCCTTCTGGAAAAGATGTTGAGTTAGACAGAAATAATGTAGCTCAAAACTTCTTAGATGGTTTACTAAACTTTGGTACTTGGGAAATCGTTGGTTTTGACAACTCAATATTTGTTGAAAAAGTAGGCTGCATATCAAACTGTGATGATGAAGATAGTAGTAATGATGTTTTGGAAAGCACAATTATCTTAAGTCCAACTTTTACTGAAAGAGCTGCTAACTGGGCATCTCAAGTTACTGAAGGAGCACAAACTGTTGGTGCTACTACATCTAACCTAAGCTGGACCTACTCTAATGTAGCAGGTGGTTTAGGATTCTAACAAACACTTTTCATTCATAAATAAATCCAATGCCTACAAGGTTTAGGCATTGGATTAATAAAATAATATATGAAACAAATATTTAAAGTCTTAGTTCTTTTTATATTTTTCTTAGCTACATCTACGGCTTTTTCTCAGGGAAAAGTGGCCGGGACTGTAATCGATGGTGAATTTAACGAACCTATGGCCTTTGCTAATATTGTAGTAAAAGGCACCACTAAGGGTGTTACCACAGATTTTGATGGAAAATATGAGCTAGAGCTAGAAGAAGGCACCTATACATTAGTCTTTTCTTTTGTTGGGTATGCTACGAAAGAAATTTCGGATGTTGTTGTAAAAAATAATGAGGTTACCACCTTAGACGTATTGATGGAAACCAATTCTTTTGATGAGGTTGTCATTACTACAACTACCAAAAGAAATACTGAAAGTGCGGTATTAAATCTGCAAAAAAAATCAGCGGTTGTATTAGACGGTTTGTCTTCTCAAGCCATAAAAAGTACTGGTGCTAG
Source organism: Winogradskyella sp. (assembly GCA_020435515.1). Taxonomy (GTDB): domain Bacteria; phylum Bacteroidota; class Bacteroidia; order Flavobacteriales; family Flavobacteriaceae; genus Winogradskyella. The sequence goes on from JAGQZO010000017.1 coordinate 45,694, forward strand.
TAACGTTGCTGCAGCTGTAAAAAGTGTGCCTGGTGTGTCTATTCAAGGTGATAAATATGTATTTGTACGTGGTTTAGGTGACCGTTATACTAAAACTACTTTGAATGGTATTGATATCCCTGGTTTGGATCCTGACCGTAACACTATACAAATGGATTTATTCCCTACTAATATTATCGATAATGTTATAGTTGTAAAATCGGCTTCAGCTGAGTATCCTGCAGATTTCACAGGCGGTTTAATTGATATTGTAACTAAGGATTTTCCTAACAAAGAAGAATATTCTATCTCTATTGGTGGTGGTTATAACCCAGATATGCATTTTAACGATCAATATCTTAAATCAGAAGGAAGTGATACTGATTTCTTTGGATATGATGATGGTACAAGAAATTTACCTATTAATAGATATCAACAAATACCAGGCACTTTTGACAATAGATTATTGTTAACATCATTAACTAGCAGGTTCTTAAGTGAACTTGCAGGCCAACAAGCAACTAGCGGAATGAATTATGACTTAGGTTTCACTCTAGGTAATCAATACGATGTTGGTGATGAAAGATTAGGTTATCAAGCTTCATTTTCTTATAAAAATGAAACTACATTTTATGAAGATAGACAAGATGGCGCTTATGTAAAAAACAATTCAGATCCATCCGAAAATGATTTAAACTTTACACTGGCATCTACAGGTTCTGAAGGTATAAACAATGTAATTCTAAATGGAATGTTAGGTTTAACCTACAAGACTGATAAATCCAAAATAAAAGCAAACTTACTACATATTCAAAACGGTGAATCAGCTGCTGGTTTCTTTAACCAAACCATATCTCAAGATGGTGTTGGTGGAGGTTTAGAGCCGTTAACTAAAAATTCAATTACCTACACAGAGCGTTCCATAACCAATCTATTACTAGGAGGCACACACAGGTTGAATAGTATGACTGAGGAAAATGCTTTTAATATGGAATGGAAACTCGCTCCGACTTTTTCTAAAGTTATGGATAAGGCTCATAGAATTACACCATTACAAAGAGCTGATAATGGAGAATTCTTTGTGAGTCCTTCTGCCGCGACATTTCCAATTCAATTATGGAGAAACTTAATTGAAGAAAACTGGGCAGGGAAAGTAGATTTTGATAAAACTGTAAAAATGTTTGGTCGCCCTGCTAAAGTTAAATTTGGTGGCGCGTACACTTACAAATTTAGAGATTTCAGTACTGATGATTACACGTTTAATATTCAGGGAGATGATGCTTTTATTGCTAGCGGTGATGTTAATCAATTATTAAACCCAAATAATATCTGGACACCAGATACAGATAATGGAACTTATTTAATATCGATTGACACTTTTAACCCTAATGATTCATATGAAGGTGAACAACAGATTGGTGCTACCTATGCGTCTGCAGAGTTTAATGTGTCTGAAAAGTTTAAATCTGTAATTGGCTTAAGAGTCGAAGCGTTTAACTCTTACTATACAGGACAAGATAATTCTACTGTCTTTAATAGAGAAAATATTTTGGAAGAGGTGGATTTATTCCCTTCAGCTAATTTAATTTATGCTTTAAACGACAAATCTAATCTTAGAGCTTCTTATGGACGTACAACTGCTCGTCCATCATTCAAGGAAGCATCTGTTGCTCAGATTTTTGACCCTATCACTAACCGATTATTTATTGGTAATATCAATTTAGTTCCAACATATGTAAACAACTTTGATTTACGTTACGAATATTTTGGTGAAAATGGTCAGATGTTTGCAATTAGTGGTTTTTACAAGGACTTTACAGACCCAATAGAACAAACCTTTTTCCAACAAGCTCCTACCCAAATTACTGTTGGTAATCTTGGTGACGCACAAGTTTTTGGTGCTGAGTTTGAAGTTAGACAACGTTTAGGATTTATATCTGAAGGGCTTGATAATCTAAGACTTGTTACTAATGTAACTGTCACAGAATCTAGACTAACAATGGGTGAGGACGAATTTAGTAGTAGAGAACTTGCAGCTAGAGATGGAGAAACTATAGAGCGTGAAAGAGATATGCAAGGACAGGCACCATTTGTAATTAATGTTGGTTTTGATTATAACAATACCGATATAGGTTTACAAGCAGGCTTGTTTTATAACGTACAAGGCGAAACTTTGGAAGTTGTTGGTATTGGTTTAGTGCCAGATGTATATACACAACCTTTTAACAGCTTAAACTTTACATTAAATAAGTCTTTTGGCGAAAATGGTCGCTCCTCTATAGATCTTAAAGTAAGTAATATTTTAGCCGATGAACGTTTGAGTGAGTATGTTTCTTTTAGAACTGATAATCAAGTATTCTCATTAAGAGAACCTGGTAGAGAAATATCTCTAGGTTATACATTTAAGTTCTAAGACAAAAATAAATTGTCCATAAATAAAAAAGGCGCTCTAAAGTTTAGAGCGCCTTTTTTATAAAGTACCAACAATGATTATTTGTTAATGGCTACTTTAGTTTTGTTATCCCATTGGTTAACACTTACAATTTTAGAATCTATAAAATCAACTTCTTTTAAAGATTCACCTTGCCAGAAAAACCATTTTCCAACTTTTTTACCGTTATCATAGTTTCCTAATGCTACTTTATTACCATCAATATCATAGCTCTTCCATTCACCATGAACTTTACCCTCTGCATTAAACATACCTGTTTGACTTATTTCACCATTATCATGATAATATGTAACGTAAGTTAAGTCGCCTTTCTTCTCTAACCTTGGTTCTTTACTGTCTTGTGCATAAGAGAACGATACACTCAACATCATAAGAACAATCACTAAATTTTTCATATTCATTTGGGCTTTAATTAATAATTACATCACAAACATAACTTTTATTTTACATTAAAACAACTTTTACATAACATTAATTTAACATTAAAATTATAAATGTTTGATTATTAGTTGTTTAAATGATTAAATATTAATAACATTAGATAACATTTAATTTAGTTCCCATGTTTACTAGAAAAACAAATATTTATTTTTTTAAATAACAAAGCATATCATAACATTTTGGTAACATAACGTTGAAATTAAAAGAAGAAATTTGCGTAAAATTATAGTTAGGCTTTGTAAATGGAAAACATCTATATCTATATGCTAGCTGCATTAGCATTTTTAGCTGTTGCGGACTTAGTTGTTGGTGTAAGTAATGATGCTGTAAATTTTTTGAATTCTGCCATTGGCTCAAAAGCCGTTTCTTTTAAAACCATAATGATTGTTGCTAGTATTGGTGTTGCCGTTGGTGCAATGACCTCTAGCGGTATGATGGAAGTAGCTAGAAAGGGTATTTTTAATCCAGGGGAGTTTATGTTTAATGAGATCATGGTCATTTTTATGGCTGTTATGTTAACAGATATTTTACTTTTGGATTTCTTCAATACCATGGGTTTACCTACGTCAACTACAGTTTCAATTGTATTTGAATTACTGGGTGCTTCGGTTGCAGTGGCTTTAATCAAAATTTATTCTGATAGTTCACAATCAATAATTGATCTAGGTAATTATATAAACAACGAAAAGGCTATTGAAATTATACTAGGTATTCTTTTGTCTGTAGTAGTGGCTTTTACCATTGGCGCTATAATTCAATACATTTCGCGTTTGTTATTATCGTTTAAATTTGAAGAAAAACCAGATTGGTACAGTGCTATTTTTAGTGGGTTTGCTGTAACCTCAATCATGTACTTTATCATAGTAAAAGGTTTAAAAAATGCGGCTTTTATGCCTCCTTCAGCTCAAGAGTTTTTAAGCTCTAACCCTTTTACCTTTATAGGTATCAGTTTTATTGTCTTTACTATACTCTCTATACTAGCCATTAAGCTATTTAATGCTAAGATCTATACTATCATTATTATAATAGGGACTTTTGCATTAGCAGTTGCTTTTGCAGGAAATGATTTAGTAAACTTTATAGGTGTGCCTATTGCAGCATATAATTCTTATGAAGCTTGGAGTGCAAGCGGTGCTGAACCCACAAATTATGTAATGTCTGCTTTAGGAGAACCTGTACAGACAGAACCTTACCTATTGCTTATTGCTGGACTTATAATGGTACTTACGCTTTGGTTTTCGAGTAAGGCAAGAGCTGTAGTAAAAACTTCTGTAGATTTATCGAGACAAGACGAAGTTAAAGAACGTTTTGAACCTAATTATTTATCAAGAAGCATTGTAAGACTTAGCATTGGTCTAAATGAAAGTTTAAGCAGAATTCTCCCTAACTCTTATAAAAGTTGGTCTGACAAACAATTTGTGAAATCTAAAGTTGTTGTAAAAGAACAAGACAAACCAGCTTTTGACCTAGTAAGAGCCGCTGTTAATTTAATGGTTGCTTCTGTTCTTATTTCTATGGCAACCTCAATGAAATTACCCCTTTCTACAACTTACGTCACTTTTATGGTAGCCATGGGAACATCTTTGGCAGACAGAGCTTGGGGAAGCGAAAGTGCGGTTTACAGAGTTGCTGGTGTACTTAATGTTATTGGCGGTTGGTTTTTTACAGCCTTTAGCGCATTTATGGCTGCTGCCATAATGGCTTTCATTTTGTATTACGGAGATGGCTATGCCCTAGCAGGATTATTGGCCCTAGCAATTATTTTATTGATAAGAAGCTATTTGGCTCATCGCAAGAGTTCTAAAATAATGCGTGAGGAAGACCAATTAGAAAAAGCTGAAAGCAGTTCTACACAAGGTGTCATTCATGAAAGTGCTTCAAATATTGCCAATGTAATTAAGCGTGGTAATAGAATATATAGCTCTGCTATTAACGGCCTATCTATCCAAGATTTAAAGCGCCTCAAAAAGAATAGGCAACAGATTGATAAATTATCTAATGAGATAGATGATTTAAAGGACAATATATTTTATTTCATACGTAATTTGGAAGAACCTAGTGTTGCTGCTAGTAATTTCTACATTAATATTTTGGCGCATTTACAAGACATGACACAGTCCTTAGAGTATATCTCTAAAGCAAGCCATAAACACGTAAACAACAATCATAAAAAATTGAAGTTTAGTCAGATAAAGGAGCTTAAAGATTTAGATGCTCGACTTGAAACGTTATTCGCAACTACCCAGTCTGCATTTGAGTCTAGATCCTTTGAACAAATTGGTGCTGTTTTGCAGAATAAGACAGAAATATTTGATTTGGTTAAAGATAAAATACAAAAGCAAGTTGAGCGTACAAGAAGCGAAGAGTCAAGTCCTAAGAACACAACACTTTATTTTAGTATATTACTAGAGACCAAGGACCTATTGACCGCTATGATGAATCTCTTAGAGGAATACTATCAGTCTCATGACAGCTCTGTTAAACCTGCTAAATTAATTTCTGACCAAGAAGAATAAACAATACTCCATAAACTTAAAAAGCTTTAGGTTTTCTAAAGCTTTTTTTATAACCTATTCTGAAAATTTATTGCATTTAAACATCCAAAAAATGTATTTGGTCGTATATCTATTTATACTAGTCAAACTAATTTAAAACAAAAACATGAAAAAAATTTCAATGCTTTTAGTAG
>JAGQZO010000017.1:51318-63399 GCA_020435515.1 Winogradskyella sp.
CAAGAAAATGGTGAGATTAAAAGTCAACTAACCAAAACACAAGTAGAAAAAGAGGATTTAGAAAACAAATTCGCAAAAATTCAAGAACGTGTAGATAGATATAACGAAAAAATCAACTCGTTAAGTGAAGATGTAGAAGGTCTTAAAATAGAAAACGACATTAAGTTAGATGTTAACAAAGATGGCACAGTAATATCTAATGAAAGTAAACGTAAAATGCTTGCTACATTAGAAAACGTAGATCCCTCAAAATTAGCAGAAGCCAAAACTTTAAAGGATTCTATGAATTTAGCTATTCAATACAATCTTGAAAAAACCATGAATAGTTCAGACTTAAATGAAGATGAAGACATTGCTGTAAATATCAATGAAACTGTGGTAATGATTTCAATTTCTGACAAGATGTTATTTAATTCTGGAAGCTACAGAATAAGTAGTAAAGCAGATAATATTTTACAAAAGTTAGCAGATGTTATTAATTCTGAAGAAAGCATCGATGTTATGGTAGAAGGTCACACAGACTCTAGAAGCATTAACACGGAAAAAATACAAGATAACTGGGATTTAAGCGTATTAAGAGCCACTTCTGTAGTTAGAAAACTACAACACAAGTACAATGTAGACCCAGCAAAACTTATTGCTTCTGGCCGCAGTAGTTACCAACCTTTAGTAGAAAATAACACAAGCGAAAATAGATCTAAAAATCGTAGAACACGCATTATTCTAATGCCGAATATTGATAAGTTCTTTGCTTTAATGGAGGCAAATTAATTAATCCATTATTTTATAGAGGTAAAAAAGCACTCTCCCGTATAGTTCGGCATTGAGTGCTTTTTGCTTTTATAAATGTTGTAATTTGTAGAAAATTAAACAGCATGAAATTTATTTTTACAATTATCATCCTTTCTACCTCATTACACTGTATTGCACAAAACATATCCTCAGAAGAACTTTTAAACCATGCTATCTCGCACCACGATCCCAAAGGTAACTGGAAAGCCTTTAAAGCTCAGTTTATAGTAGAAATGACTACGCCAAACGCTTCTAAAAGAATTAGCAACATAAGAATAGATTTACCAAAAGAGCACTTTAGCGTTAAAGCAACTAGAGATACAACCACAACAGTTTATACTATATCAAAAGAAAAGTGCTATATGGTTCTTAATGGGAAGGATATAGATAGCGTTACCGCTAAAGCAAACAACATGTCTTGTGAAAGAGCTGAACTTTATAAAAACTACTACACTTACCTTTATGGCTTACCAATGAAATTGAAAGATTCTGGCACAAACCTCGATAAAACTGTTGAAAAGAAAAGCTTTAAAGGCAAAGACTATTGGGTACTGAAAGTAACCTATGATGAAACTGTTGGTAGCGACGTTTGGTACTTCTATTTTAATCCTGAAACCTACGCCATGGAAGTTTATCAATTTTATAAAACTGATGAAAATGGTAACATCAAACCAGAATCTGGCGAATATATATTACTCTCTGAAGAAATGATTGTAAACGGTATTAAAATGCCAAAAGTACGTGCCTGGTATTATAATAAAGATGATAAGTACTTAGGAACAGATACTTTAGTGGAGAAATAATAAAGAGTCTAAAAAATTATTTAAAATTTTTCTCAACAATTTTTTCTAATTCAGCATACCAATCCTCGCCAAATTTTCTAATTAATGCTTCCTTTACAAATTTGTAAACAGGGACTTGTAATTCTTTGCCTAGTGTACAAGCATCGTTACAAATCTCCCACTTTTCATAATTAACTGCCGAAAACTCAGAATATTCCTTAACTCTTATTGGATAAAGATGACAAGACACGGGCTTTTTCCAACTTATTTCTCCTTGATTATAAGCTTCTTCAATGCCACACAAAGCTGTATTTTTTTCATCAAAAATAACATAAGCGCACTCCCCTCCATTAATAAGAGGTGTTTCTAATTCACCATACGTTGTTTTTACCCATGTGCCTTGGGCTTCCAAAACTTCTATTCCTTCCTTGCGTAAAAAGGGTTTTACTTTTGGATAGATAGCATCTAAGATTTTTGTTTCCTCTTCATCTAATGGTGCACCTGCATCACCATCTACACAACATGCACCCTTGCATGCAGACAAATTGCAAATAAAATCCTTCTCGATTATATCTTCTGAAACTATGGTTTTTCCTAGCTGAAACATGATGCAAAAATAAATAAACTTTACCGTTATTTAATATTGTTAATCCACAATAAAATAAGACCTTTGCGGCGAATTTTAAAGACTAATGCTATGCAGCTAGATTTTAAACAAATTTTTACAGCTTTTATGGTCTTATTTGCTGTTATTGATGTTGTAGGAAACATTCCTATTATTATCGATTTACGCAAAAAAGTTGGTCACATACAGAGTGAAAAAGCATCACTAATTGCTGGAATATTAATGATTGTTTTCCTATTTGTGGGTAAGAGTTTATTGAATCTTATCGGTATCGATGTTAATTCATTTGCGGTAGCTGGTGCTTTTGTTATTTTCTTTATTGCATTAGAAATGATTTTAGGTATTACACTTTACAAAGATGACGAAAGTGATGCTGTGAATGCCTCGGTTTTCCCCTTGGCTTTCCCTCTTATTGCAGGGCCAGGAAGTTTAACTACACTGTTATCGCTTCGTGCAGAATTTGAAATCGAGAACATCATTATTGCTGTGGTTTGCAATGTTATTGTGATTTATGTTGTGCTAAAAACCTCTGCCAAAATTGAAAGAATTATAGGTAAAAATGGTATTAGCATCATAAGAAAAGTTTTTGGTGTAATTTTGTTAGCAATAGCAGTGAAGCTATTTGCTCATAACATTAAAATGCTATTAGCCTAAATACTTTGAACATGAAAATCTTTATCTGGATATTAACCCTTATTGCAATTGGACTCATAATTTTTAATGCTACAAAACTGAACTTTGAAGCCTTATTAAAAGGAGAAAGTCAAACTGCAATTATTACGATTATCGCTGCGCTTTGCGCCATTATTTTATTACAAATTCTTAGAATCTCTAAGAAGATTGAAGCCTTAAATAAAAAACAAAAGTGAGTTTTGATGCATTAATTATTGGTGCAGGTGCAGCTGGCTTATCTTGTGCTTTGATTTTGGGCTCTGCAAAAGAAAAACCCTTTGCAAAAGACAAAAAGATTGGCATTATAGCACATCAAAAAAGCTCACACTTACAAACAGCTTTGTTTAATAATGTTCTTGGTCTTAAACCAGGTTCTTTAGGTGAGGATATTTTAAACGACGGCATACAACAGCTTAAAGATTTATACCCACACGTAACTCAAATAGACAAAGAAAGAGTAACATATGTAGAGCAAAAATCAGAAGGCTTTAAAGTTACTACCAATAAAAATGAATACTTATCTAAAATTGTGGTTGTAGCTGTTGGCTATACCAATCTTTTTACTATAAAAGGTTTAGAAAAATATATTGAACCTCATCCGAGAGCTGCTATAGAAAAGGATAGAATTTGGCTAAAAAATTCGGATCATCTGATTGAAGAAAATCTATACGTAGCTGGCACTTTAGCTGGTTGGAGAAGTCAATTTGCAATTGCCTGTGGTAGTGGCGCACATGTAGCTACGGACATTCTTACACTTTGGAATGATGGTAAGCACACCAAAATACATGATAAAGTTACTGTTTAAAGCTAGGATATTCGTTACTTAAAAGTATAACCTCTTGTATCATGATATCTTCCTTATTAAGGACTTCTTCAAAGGAATTATCATCAAATAACTGTCTGGCCAAGGTTGCTTTAATAAGACGTCTAATCTCATCATGGTAAGCTACAAAAGTAATATTGGTGCCTTCCTTTAGATTAACATAATCTTGAAAACGTACAACGATATCATCACTGACTTCAAAATTGTTAATGAAGTCGTATTTAGCAATATCTTCATAAATACTTCTGTCTTTGTCTAACTCTTCAAAAACAAAGTATCCAAAATGACCTCGTCGTCTTAGGTAGTTAATGGTTTCGTTATCAAAAGAGGTGTCTACAGGCACAAAGACATCTGGGATGATACCTCCACCACCATACACTACTTTTCCTTTTGGTGTTGTAAATTTTAGCGAATCGTCGACTTCAATATTTTCTTCGTCTGCTAATTCACCCGTTCTTAAGCGTTTATAGTAATCGTTATAGTAAGAGTTATTGTCTCCATTGGTGTAAGGCCTTTGTATAGAACGTCCTGTAGGAGTATAGTATCTTGATACTGTTAAACGCACGGCACTACCATCACCAAGTGCCATTTCGCGTTGTACTAAACCTTTTCCATAAGAGCGTCTACCAACTATAATTCCTTTATCATTATCTTGTAATGCACCTGCAATAACTTCACTTGCAGAGGCTGAATTTTCATTAATAAGTATAAATATTTCACCATCTTCAAAATCACCCCTTTTTGTAGCGTAAGTGCGTTCTTCCCTTCCTTTTTTGTCTCTTGTAAAGAGTATAAGTTTATCATCTTCCAAAAACTCATCTGCAATTTGTTCTGCAATACCTAAAAATCCGCCTGGATTATCTCTAAGATCTAGTGCTAGTTTTGTAGCACCTTGATCTTGAAGTTCTTCTAAGGCCTCCTTAAACTCTTTATAGCTCGTTTCTGCAAAACGATTCATTTTGATGTAGCCCAACTCATCGGTGAGCATATAAGCGGCATCAACACTCTTTATCGGAATCGTTTTACGTTTGACTTCAAACTCTAAGATTTCATCTTCACTTTTTCTGTAAACCGTTAGTTTTACTGTGGTGTTCTTGTCTCCTTTTAATTTCTTAGTTATGTAGTCGTTAGATATATTTCTACCGAAAATGGTATCTCCGTCTGCTAACAGAATACGATCTCCACTCATTATACCAGCTCTTTCGCTAGGACCATCTTCTGTAGGTTTTATTACTGCAATAGTGTCTTTGTAAGGATAATAGTTGATACCAATACCGACGAAATCACCTTTCATATTCTCGGTAATTCGTTCTAAATCTTCTTTTGGAATGTATGTAGAATGTGGATCTAAATTGTCTAGAATTCCATTGACAGTGACATCTACAATACTATCAGTGTTTACCTCATCGACGTATTCGTAATCTATGTAATCTATTAATCGATTGAGCTTATCCTTTTTACTATTGGTAGTAAAAAGATTATCTGAAGTATCAGTAAAGTTTAATTTTCCTCCAATAACAACTCCTGCAGCTATGGCTACACCAATAATAAGTGGTATGTATTTATTTTTTGTTGCCATTAGGCGCTTAAATCTTCTATAAATGTTAATTCTATTCCCGCTTTTTTCAAAAACTCAATTCCAGAATCATCTTTGTAAGATTGAGAATATACAACTCTTACGATGCCTGCTTGATGAATTAATTTACTACACTCCTTACATGGAGATAAGGTAATGTACAACGTAGCTCCTTTACAGGATTGTGTAGAAGCGGCCACCTTTAAAATAGCGTTAGCTTCTGCATGAAGCACATACCATTTAGTATAGCCGTCATCATCCTCACAATAATTCTCAAAACCGGTTGGAGTCCCATTATAACCATCTGAAATAATCATTCGGTCTTTTACGATGAGTGCCCCAACTTGTTTGCGTTTGCAATGCGATAATTTTCCCCATTCCTCAGCAATACGCAAGTAAGCTTTATCGTAACGTAATTGTTTTTTGTTTGACATTAAGCGTTTTATACAATGAAAGTAACGAATATAATAGGATAGAATTGCATAAACAATTGCGCTGTCGTTAAAATTTTACCAATTATGGTTAGTTTAACAAGTCACTTCCTGTAATCATTGGTATGACCAACCCAATTACAATTGCCGACAATACCATAACCCAATCGCGACGCGAAAATCTAAAAATAGTTTGGAATAAAAACCCAAAAAACAGTACCACAAATACTATGATAATCTGTGCAATTTCAATACCTAAGGCAAATTCTATAAGAAGCTCTATTTTGTTTTGGGACTGACCTGCAAACATTTTAAACTCTCTGGCAAAACCTAAGCCGTGTATTAAACCAAAAAATAAGGTGGTAAAAAACAATAATCCTATTTGTTTACCCTTGTCGTGTTTACCAGCTGTAAACACATTATAAACCGCTGTTATTAAAATGGTAACAGGTATTAAAAATTCAACCAATTTTCCATCTACGGAAACCACACCATAGGCAGCCAAAACTAAAGATAGTGTGTGCCCAAGCGTAAACATAGAAACCAGTAATAAAACGCGTTTCCAATCTTTGAAAAGATAAGGTACAGCCAGTACCATTAAAAAAAGAACATGGTCGTAACCATTAGGGTCTAAAACGTGGTTAATGCCGTATTTTACATTAAACCAAAAATTTTCTAACATAGTCTAAATTTATTTCATTTGGGATAGTTCAAAGTTACAATTATTATTGATAAAAAGCCTAAAGAATAACTCTAGGCTTTTTTATACTAAATCTTAAAGAAATCTCTTCTTATTAATCAATAGTCGGCACTTTTATAGACCTGTTAATCCAACATTCTATTTTTATAGTTTTCCCAGCCAAGCCACTTAAGAAAATTTCTTCTTTTGTCGGTGCTTTAGCTAAATAATTCTCCACATAAGCTTTTACAGAACTTTGCAAGGTTGGATCTACACGTGAAGCTTTTTGTGCCTCTTCTGCAGCTAACCAATACACCGCTCTTTGATGGAAATTATCCTTACCACAGTTTTTGTTCTTTGCGCTTTCCTTATACATTTCGGCAATGTAGAAATGCGGTTTTCCGTTTGAAGGGTTTAACTTAAGTGCTTCGGATAAAAAATTGCGTGCTTTGGAGTATTGCCCTTTTTCTTTAAGAATAGCACCTATTCTAAATGCAATATAGGCTTTTTGATAAGGTCTTGTTTCTAATCTGTACGCTTCTTCCAAATATTTATAACCCTCTTCATCTTTCCCTTTTTTGAACAAAAGTGTTGCAATAAAAACTTTGGTGTCTGCTGATGGCGCTACCTTATCGTATTGCTTAACCAAGGTTTCATAAAGATCATCATCTGTACAATCTTTATGGTACATTCTACTAACAGAACGCTTTAACCAAATAGAATCGTTTTGATAAGTTTCAAAATCCTTGGTATATAGTGGTATTAAGTTCTCACATGTAGCTCTTTTATCAGCGATAAGATTCATATTATTCTGAATAAGCGTGTAGTTTTTAAGGTAACTTTCGTAGGCTCCTTTCTTGTTTTCCTCACTCCTAGTTAATGTTCCTCCATTATCAACCTTTTCTACCAATGCATTTAGCTTTTCTGAGTAATTCTGAATTTCAACTTCTATTTTTTCACTCACATCATCATAATTATCAAACAAGTCAGCAGAAGATTTCTTACCTTCATCAAACAATTCTACCATCAAAGAAAAGTAGGTATATAAACTTTTTGGATGTGTAAAGGTTGCTTTATCTTCATTAAAAGCAGCATCAAAACACTCAAAAAGCTCTAAAGTGGTTTTACCTAGTTCGTCTTTATAATCGTATTGTAATTGGCAAGCTTTGGCATCATATTCCCCTTGTGGAGTATCACTTTTAAAATGCTCTTTACGAAGTAACCACAAGTCTAGCGTGGTATTAACAAAGCTTAATTGAATCTCGCCTTTTGAATTTTCAATTTTATGCTTTAGAATCTTTTCGCCATCAGCATATATCGCCAAATTTAAATCAGGGCAATTATTTTTTACAAACAGCCATGGTTCATAGGCTTCATCATATTTTCCTACCATAACTGGCTGATGAGAGAGCGAAAGTTTGGTCTTGCATTCTAAATCCGTTTGAGCATTAACGCTAAAACTCAGCAGCAAAACCATGGAGATAATGATAGATTTTGACTTCATAGTATAGTTGATTTATAGTTAGTTATTCAACTAAAAAGTCACAAAAAATGTACCAAAACAAGATTAAGCAAAAAGGCAAGCATGATAATCATGCTTGCCTCTACATTGTTGGTACTCAAGGTGGGAATCGAACCCACACTTCCGAAGAAACTGGATTTTGAATCCAGCGCGTCTACCAATTCCGCCACTTGAGCAAATTAGGACAGCAAAAATATAAAATATTTTTCGCCAACCAACTAAAATTAGTGGGTTTTATGCTTTTTGTGAGCAAATAATTTTTCTAACTTTGAACACATTAAATAATCTAACTAACAACTCTTATAATTACGTTCTCAAATGCCTAATAATATTACCGAAGCCAAGGTTTTTACCTGTTCACAAAGCAAAGATTTAGCCGAAGAAATTGCAGCTGCTTATGGAGTTGAGTTAGGCAATGTGATTACCTCTACTTACAGCGATGGCGAGTTTCAGCCATCTTATGAAGAATCCATCAGAGGGACACGTATTTTCATTATTGGCTCTACGCATCCTGGCCCACAAAATTTAATGGAAATGTTATTGATGATTGATGCTGCCAAACGTGCTTCGGCAAGGCATATCACCGCAGTAATGCCATATTTTGGTTGGGCAAGACAAGACAGAAAAGATAAACCTAGAGTACCAATAGCTGCAAAACTTGTAGCTAAAATGTTGGAAGCTGCTGGTGCAACACGCATTATAACTATGGATTTGCACGCAGACCAAATACAAGGATTTTTTGAAAAACCGGTAGATCATTTATTTGCGTCAACTATATTTTTGCCTTATTTAAAAAGCCTAAATCTCGACAATCTTACAATTGCTTCACCTGATATGGGAGGTTCTAAACGTGCTTATGCTTATTCTAAAGCTTTAAAAAGTGACGTGGTAATTTGTTATAAGCAACGTGCCAAAGCCAACGTTATTTCTCACATGGAGCTTATTGGTGACGTTACTGGTAAAAACGTCGTTTTAGTAGATGATATGGTAGATACCGCTGGTACTTTAACCAAAGCAGCTGACTTAATGATGGAGCGTGGTGCCAAAAGTGTTAGAGCTATATGTACGCATCCTATTTTATCTGGCAGTGCTTATGAGCGTTTAGAAAAGTCCAGGCTAGAAGAATTAATTGTTACCAATTCCATACCTCTAAAACAGGAAAGCAAAAAACTTAGGGTTTTAAGTTGTGCTAATTTGTTTGCAGATGTGATGTACAATGTACACCATAATCGATCAATTAGCAGCAAATTTGTAATGTAGAAGTTCGTATATCTTCACTATTCCAGCCAGACTTCTACAGATAAACATGGAACTTTTGTGCAGAAATTTTGATTAATTCAAAAAATAGCACAAAAAGTCTAGTATTTTTCTATTATATGTTTAAATTTGCAGCCCTCAAAATGAGGAAATTAAACTTTTAAAATGAAACATCTTTTGATGTTCCATGTGACAATTAAAAATAATAAACAAAAACACATGAAATCAATTACAATTAATGGATCTCAAAGAGAAAGCGTAGGCAAAACGTCAACAAAAGCCTTACGTAATGCTGGTCAGGTTCCTTGCGTATTATACGGAGGAGATAAGCCTATTCATTTCTCTGCACCAGAGTTGGCATTCTCTCAACTAGTATATACCGCAAATGCGCATACAGTTGTGATTACCTTAGATAATGGTGAAGAATTTAATGCTATTATGCAAGACATTCAATTTCACCCTGTAAACGATAAGATACTTCATATCGATTTCTATCAAATTTTTGAGAACAGACAAATTACTATGGAAATTCCTGTACAAGTTGTAGGAACTTCTAAAGGTGTTCTTAATGGTGGTGTTCTTAGAAGACCTTATCGTAAACTTAGAGTAAAAGCTATTCCTTCTAAATTACCAGATTTTATTGAGGTTGATATTACACCTCTTAAAATAGGAAGCAAACTTTACATCACTGAGTTGAAAAACGATGATTACAAATTCTTACACCCAGACAACACTGTAGTTTGCCAAGTAAGACGTAGTAGATTATCTATTGCTGATACAGAAGAAGAGGAAGAGGAAACTGAAGAAGGAGAAACTTCAGAAGCAGCAGCAGAAGCTCCAGCAACTGAAGCACAAGAATAGTCTAAAAACTTTTCATATATTAAAAAAAGCATTCTATTACGGAATGCTTTTTAATTTTTACAAAAATTAAAAAGAATGTGGAAACGCTTAAAAAAGTGGTTTGGTTTTGGTAATACCATTAAAGAAAATGAAGAAGAGCTTATGAAAAAATTCTTAATTGTTGGATTAGGTAATATTGGAGAAAAATATCATAATACCAGACACAATATTGGCTTTAAAATTTTAGATTTTTTAGCCAGTAAAGAAGAGGTTACTTTTGAAACCGCAAAACTTGGTGATGTCACAACTATCAAAATTAAAGGAAGAACTCTTATTCTTCTTAAGCCAAACACTTATATGAATCTTAGTGGAAAAGCTGTAAAATATTGGTTAGAAAAAGAAAAAATACCACTTAGCAACCTACTGGTTATAACTGATGACCTTAACTTACCTTTTGGCACGCTAAGGCTTAAAACCAAAGGAAGTGATGGAGGGCATAATGGTCTCAAAGACATTCAAGATAAGCTGCAAACCACAACTTATAACCGTTTTAGATTTGGCATAAGTGATACTTTTAGCAAAGGGAGACAAGTTGATTACGTACTTGGCGAATGGAATGATGAGGAAAACTCTAAGCTTGAAGAACGCCTTAAAGTTTCAGCCGAATTGGTTAAATCCTACGCTCTGTCTGGCGTTAATAACACCATGAATCAATTTAACGGAAAATAAAAAAGACCGCATTAGCGGTCTTTTTGTTTCGTTATGGTTAAGATATTAATCGATAATTAATTTTCTAGTCATACGGTTGGTTCCATCAACCAACTCAATCAGATAAACCCCAGATTGAACGTTATTTAATTTAATGGAAGAGTTAAAATCATAGAATGAGCCATAGGTTTTGGAATAAATGTTCCTCCCATTAACATCGTATAATTTAATACTAATCGTATCTGATGAAGGGTTGGTCAAGGCAATATTAAATTCACCATTATTAGGATTAGGATAAATACTAAATGTATGATCAAGCATTTGAATATCATTAACCGATAGTGTTTGCTGTGTACATAGCTCTAATGTAAAATCTATAATCTGACCACCATCAGCAAAACCAAAATCATCATCTACCGACAAAGTCCAATCACCAGCAGACATTTCACCATAGAGTATAGAGAGGTCTCCTTCTGGGATAAAAGTTCCTGTAAATGGTGAAACACCAGATGTTATTGGAGTGGTTGCTTCTTGATCAAAAACTGTTGATATATAATCATCATCATTTGAATTACCGTTATCAGTTGAAAGCTCTACAATTGTACCTGAAGGGCTAACTAAAAAAATATCAAGATCATTGTTCCAATCGTGAGAAATAGTAATCGTCACATTAACATCTGTGATGACTTCATCATCGGCAATGTTTATTATCGAAGTATAGTTATCTGTTGCATTATCTGTTTCTAAAATATCAATTGGTAAATCTGTAGCCGTATAAGAGCCACAAACAATGTTTGCTGTTGTAAAACTAGATTGCGAATAGTTTCCTATGCCACAATCATTTATACTTCTTACACGCCAATAATAGGTTGTGCTTATATTTAATGATGTTGCAGAGAACGTTGGACTAACAACTGTAGCGTTATCTACAATATTAGTAAAAGTAATATCTGATGCAATTTCTATTTCATAACTAGTGGCATTGGTGTCAGCATCCCAAGTAAAAACAACATTATCTGCTGGGATATCCGTTGCACCATCGGCAGGTGTTAACAGGTTCAACGTCGACAGATTTGCGTCAAATACGTTAAATTCAACATCTACTGTTTTTATTATAGACCCTGAAGTTCCGACGATTGAAAAAGGATAATTACCAGATGATAGAGATCCTATACCGGTGATTGTCGCAGTAACCAGTGTACCATCTGCATCAGAAGATGTTGGCGAAAATGTAGCATTAGCACCAACTGGCAACCCTGTAGTGCTAAACGTTGTTGTACCTGTAAAACCCAAAAAGGTATTATATGTAAATGTGAAAACCGCATTATCTGGCTCGCAAACATCTACTGAAGCCTCATCTATATTCAACACAAA
>JAGQZO010000017.1:63448-82849 GCA_020435515.1 Winogradskyella sp.
TTGTTGCCCTCAACCTTTACTCTTACAGTAGAAGAATTTGTACCCGTAATTGGAACGGTAACATCGTGCAAACCATCATTTGGTATATTGCTAGCCATAAGAAAGGGAAAGGTAAAACCACCGTCAGTAGATAACAAAATATTAACGGTTGGTGTATTAACATTGCCTGTATCTGTTCCTGCAACATCCCAAGTTACGGTTTGTGTTGAACCTGCATCCCAAGTTTCATTGGTTGTTTGAGAAGTTACCAAAAACGGCCCTGCAGAATTATCTACAGTTACTGTCATGGTATCATAATCGCTTTGAGGTGTTAGTCCAACTCCGTTCCCTTCACTTCTATCTCTTACTGCAAATGCAAAATTTAATGTTCGCCCAACATTAGACACGGTTTCCCATGAGGAATTATCTATAGTCTCAACAGGATTGGTTTCTGTAAGTTGACCAGCAATAACACGTTCAACAATTGGCATATAACGATCTGGAGAAGTACTTGGTGGACGCGATCTCCAAACTGGTCCAGATGTTTTATTTGGTCCAAAGTTACCTGTTGTGGTAACACCACTATCTATCTGCTCCCAAGTATACGTTAAAACATCACTACCATCTCCGTCTGTTGCAGTTCCTCTCAAAACAAATGGTGTTCCGTTTGGTATTGTGTAATCTAGACCGGCATCTGCATTTGGTGGATTGTTAGAAATTGGTGTACCAACCCAGCACGTCCTCGTATTGAGATTATCTAGTATTTGCAAAATACTATAGTAATGAAAATAAGGATCAGAATGATCTTGTACATCGTTTCCACCTGTAATGCCTGCATATCCCATAATTGTAGTACCACTACCAGGCTCGGCGTTAACACCAGTACCTTCACTACTAAAAGACCATGTATGATTAGCTCCCATTTGATGGCCTATTTCATGAGGCACATAGTCTATATCAAAAAAATCATTCATATAAGGTCCACCATCATTATCTAGAAAAGAATGCGAGGAAAAACCAGAACCCTTTTGACCATCTACACATACACAACCTATACAGCCTGCATTTCCATTATTACCTCCAAAATTAAATAAGTGTCCTATGTCATAATTTGCCTCACCAACATTGATAGTCAATGTACTTTGTAACTGTGAATTAAATGAGCCAGTATATGGGTCTGAAGCAGCATCTGGATAAATAATTTCAGTTCCAGTAACTAGAGTAAAAGTTACTGCCATATCTACTTCAAAGACTTCGTTAGATCTGTTTAAAGTTGCGACAACTTGCGCTAAAGCATCTACTTGAGCGTTTCCATTACCTGCATTCCCATCATCCCAAAAATTAGTATATTCTCCTGTAGTAGAGATTGCTATTCGAAATGTTCTGAGTATTTGATCATTGGCATCTCTATTAGACACTTCATTAGTGTTTATTGGAAAAAACTCATCTTGGGTTAAACAATCAAAATCCTTTGAGCTTTCATTTCTTACCTCCCTACTATAAACAATATAAGACGAATCATCACCTTTACTTATTGGAACTGTAAAACTGATAGGCTCATCTGGGTAAGTGATCATAGATTGTAATCCTTGAGGTGTTACACTAAAGCGAGCTCTGACACCAGGCACTCTAGAGCTAAAACCTAAATATGTTTTTATGTTTGGATACAATGTAGCTAATGCTTCTGATAAAACAGGAGCCTCAACAACCGCAAACTCCATCAATTCACCTTTAATATTTGGAAGGTAAACCCTTGTGTTGGTTTCATTTAAATCAGATCTTAATGGTGCTCCCTCTAATTGTGCTTTAAACTCCTCTATGTTTAGCTGAAATGCTTGATAGAATTTTGGGTTAAAAACTTTACTTCCATCATTTCCTTTTAAAACTGTTTTATCGGTTTTTTCCCAATAATTTTGCTGTGCAGCTAAAGAAAATACCACTAAAAAAAAGGATAATGACAAAACAAAATGTAGTTTTGTTTTCATAGTTATTTGGTGTAGAAAATTAAAATTTTCCGAATTTAGGATTTTTTAAATAAACACTAAGCCTATTGCTAGAGAAATTAGAATTTTTAAAAAATCTCAATCCTTGACTACAAATACAGCAAAAATACTAACTATAGGTACGTTTGATGGAGTCCATGTTGGACACCAAAAAATACTTAAACGTGTGGTGAAAATTGCCAGTGAAATAGAGGCAAAACCAGCTGTTTTAACCTTATTCCCTCATCCTAGAATGGTACTTCAAAAAGATGACAACATAAAACTTCTTAATACCATAAATGAACGTACTCAGCTTCTTAAGAGTCTTGGAATTGAAGAAGTCATTGTAAAAGAATTTACCAAAGAATTTGCTAATCTTTCTGCTAAAGACTACGTAAAGCAAATTCTTGTAGATGAGCTTAACACCAAACAAATTGTTATTGGTTACGATCATCATTTTGGCAAAAACCGAAGTGCCAATATTGATGATTTAAAAGTTTTTGCCAAAGAGTTTGGTTTTAAGGTTGAAGAAATCTCTGCACAGGAAATTAAAGATGTTACCGTAAGCTCTACCAAAATTAGAAAAGCACTAAATAACGGCCATATTGAAGTTGCGAATGCTTATTTAGGCTATAAGTATTTTATTTCTGGGGAAGTTATTCAAGGAAAAGGCATTGGTAGAACTTTAGACTATCCAACAGCTAATATTCATATTGAAGAATCTTACAAGTTAATACCACGAGATGGCGTCTATGTTGTTAAATCTGACATTAAGGGCTCTACAATTTACGGTATGATGAATATTGGCACCAATCCAACGGTTAGTGGAAAAACAAGATCAATTGAGGTTCATTTTTTCAATTTTGATAAAGATATTTATGGTAAAACTTTAAAAATTGAGTTCCTTCATTGGTTAAGAAGCGAAGAAAAATTTGATGGCCTAGAAACTCTAAAAAAACAGCTCAAAAAAGACATGGTAGATGCTCTGGAGCATATAAGACTAATCAATGCGTAAGCTTTTGTTTAAACATATTGATAATTCTGGTCTAGTGGTCTTTAGGATTATCTTTGGTTTACTCTGCTTTTTAGAATCTATAGGAGCTGTTTTTACAGGTTGGGTAAAACGCACATTAATAGATCCTCAATTTACATTTTCATTTATTGGTTTTGAATGGTTACAGCCTTTACCTGGCAATTGGATGTATGCCTATTACATCATTATGGGAATTTTTGGTCTCCTTATTATGGTTGGGTACAAATACCGTTTTAGCATGTTAATGTTTGCCATAATGTGGACAGCTACCTACTTAATGCAGAAATCTTCCTATAATAACCACTACTATTTACTTTTTATTCTGAGTTTTTTAATGGTATTGATGCCTGCAAACAGATACGCTTCAATAGATGTAAAATTAAACCCTTCATTAAAACGCTTTTCAATGCCTGCTTGGTGTAAATGGGTTTTTGTTATACAATTGTTTATCCTCTACACTTATGCGACCATAGCCAAGTTATATCCAGATTGGTTAGACACAACGTTTATTCGTTTGTTAATGAAAGGTAAAGCCGATTATCCCATAATTGGTGGTATATTACAACAACAATGGCTTCATTATTTTTTGGCATATGGAGGTATTTTGTTTGATGGTTTAATCATTCCTGCTTTGCTATTTAAACCAACTCGAAAAATTGCTTTTTTTGTTTCCATATTCTTTCATTTGTTTAACTCTATTGTCTTACAGATTGGTATTTTCCCTTATCTAGCTTTAGCGTTTTGCCTATTCTTTTTTGAGCCAAAACGTATTAGAAACATCTTTCTGAAAAAGAAAAAACTTTACAATGCAAATGAAGTTATCGTACCTAAACACAGTAATGTGTTCATTAGTGCTTTTATAATCTATTTCCTTATTCATATTGCACTTCCGCTCCGTCATCACTATTTTGAAGATGATGTTTTATGGACTGAAGAAGGCCATCGCCTATCTTGGCGAATGATGCTTCGTGCCAAGAGCGGAACAGCAAGTTATCAAGTCATAGACAAGGCTACTGGTAATGCAATACCCATAAAGTTAAATGACTATCTCACCAGAAAACAACGAAGAGGGGCAAGCACAAAACCAGATATCATTTGGCAATTTGCACAATATCTAAAGCAAGATTTTGCAAAAAAAGGAATAGCTGTAGAGGTCTACGTAAGGGCTTATGTAAGTGTTAATGGTAGACGTTCCAAACAGCTTATAGACCCAAAGATAGATCTGGCAAACGAAGAATGGCATCATTTTAAACATCACGACTGGATATTGCCTTCCTCGTCGGCAGATAAACCTTCAAAATAGTTTTTATCTGCTTAAATTCTTATTACTTTTGTGCCTTGTTTTTAGTATACCTATAGGTATAAATTCAAATTTTTAGATATGTTACAAGTTGCTTTTATTAGAGAGAACAAAGAAGCTGTTGTTAGCGGTTTAGCAAAGCGAAATATCGATGCTACCACTATGGTTGACGAAGTTATTAATTTAGATGAAAATCGTAGAAATCTTCAGACAAAGCTAGATAACATTAAGGCTGAATCTAATTCATTATCAAAAGAAATTGGCAACTTGTTTAAATCTGGAGAGGTTCAAAAAGCCAATATCTTAAAAGAAAAAACAACACAACTAAAAGAATCTACCAAGAGTTTAGAGCAAGAACTTAATGAAACAGCGGACGCTCTTACTGAACTGTTATATAAAATCCCAAATGTTCCTCATAGTTCAGTGCCAGAAGGTAATTCTGACCAAGATAATGAAGAGATTTATCGTGAAGGAGACATCCCAACATTGTTTGATGGTGCTTTACCACACTGGGACCTAATCAAAAAGTATGATATTGTAGATTTTGAACTAGGAAACAAAATCACTGGGGCAGGTTTTCCTGTATATAAGGGTAAAGGTGCCAAATTACAACGTGCTTTAATTACTTACTTTTTAGATAAAAATACAGCTGCTGGGTATACAGAATATCAACTACCTCATTTGGTAAACGAAGCTTCTGGATTTGGCACAGGACAACTACCAGATAAGGAGGGTCAAATGTACCATGTAACAGCAGATAATTTGTATTTAATTCCAACTGCTGAAGTTCCTGGAACCAATATATTTAGAGATACGCTTTTAACCGAAAAAGATTTACCGATTGGAATTACAGGTTATACTCCTTGCTTTAGGCGAGAAGCCGGAAATTGGGGCGCCCATGTTAGAGGATTGAACCGTTTGCACCAATTTGATAAAGTTGAAATTATAAGAGTAGAACATCCTGATCATTCTTATAAAGCTTTTGAGGGCATGATAGATCATGTGAAAAATATCCTCAAAGAATTAAAATTACCTTATAGAATTTTAAGGTTATGTGGTGGTGATGTCACCTTTGCTTCTGCACTAACTTACGATTTTGAAGTATTCTCCACTGCCCAAGACCGTTGGTTAGAGATTTCTTCGGTTTCTAATTTTGAAACTTTCCAAGCTAATCGTTTAAAATTACGTTTTAAAAACAGTGATGGTAAAAACGAATTATGCCATACTTTAAATGGAAGTTCATTAGCATTGCCTAGAGTTTTAGCAGGTATTTTAGAAAACTACCAAACAGATAAAGGCATCAAAATTCCTGATGTATTAGTACCATATACTGGATTTGACATGATTTCATAGCCTTGTTTTAATAAAGAATTTGGATTTTTTTGTTAAAATAATGTGTTTTTAATCGATTTTTTGGGTATTTCTTCGCTTTTTTTATTTATTTTTATCAAGTTAGCAATCCAAATCTTGGATTAGCCTAATTATGAAAAACGTAAAACGCATTGTATTGCTCATTGCACTCGTTGTTATGGTATGCAAGGTGTTTTTCTAACTTATAAAGTATTAAAACACCACGACAAAGTAATTGAATCATATTTATACAAATAATGGTTAATAGCACATTTATTTTGCTGGTCTAAATGCCTAAACCCTAAGTTTAGGCATTTTTTTACCATAACATTTACAATAACTAGAAATTGCATTTGTTATATTTACAAAAATGCTTTTTGTGAAGACCTATCTATCTTTAATAGTACTTGTATTTACCCTCACTTTTGCCAAAGCGCAAAATAGTGAAGTGCTAGCCGATGATTACTACAAAAAAGGTGAGTTTAAAAAAGCTTTGGTTATTTATGAGAACCTCAACGAAGAAAAGCCCTATAACTACAATTATCTATACAAACTCATAGATACACATCAACAATTAGAACAGTTTGATGCTGCCCAAAACATCCTAGTTCAGCGCTTAGAAAAACGCAGAAACCCTACTCTTGTGGTAGAATTGGGTTATAATTTCCAACTTAAAGATAGTTTAGACAAAGCCAAAATACTATACAAAGAAGCAATAGATTACATTGACCAAAATCCAAACTACATCTATAGTGTCGCCAAAAAATTTGAAGACCATTCACTTTTAGATGAAGCTATACAAGTATATAATAAAGGTAAGGTTCTAACGCCAGATAAAGATTACAGTATTCAATTAGCAAGAATATATGGAGACCAAGGAAACATTGAAAAAATGTTCGAAAACTATATAGATTATATTGCCTACAGGCCTAATTACATCAATAATATAAAACGTGCCGTTAGCGATTTTATTTCCGAAAACAAAGACAACGAAAACAATGTTGTTTTAAGACGTTTGTTGTTGAAGAAAATTCAGCAAGAACCTTATCCATACTGGTATGAGTTTTTGAGTTGGCTTTACATACAAGAGAAAGCTTATAATAAATCGTTCATTCAAGAAAAGGCATTGTATAAGCGTAATCCCGAAAGTCTAGATCGTATTATTGAATTAGCAGTAACTGCATTAGGTGATAACGATAGCGAAACCTCCAAGGATATTTTCAATTATGTTTTAGAAACCACTCAAGATGCCAGTACGGCATTAACCGCACATCAATATATTCTTGAAATTGACACCCAAAATGCAACCAATCAAAAAGAATTAGATAATATCAATAGTGCTTATACTGAATTATTTAATCAATTCGGGAAATCTGAACTAACCTTACCATTACAACTGGCTTATGGTGAGTTTTTAGCCTTTCACCAAAAAGACACTGAAAGCGCCACTGCCTTTTTAAGAAAAAGTCTTAACCTAAATATTTCTGAATTTCAAGAAGCCAAAGTAAAATTACTTTTAGCCGATATATTGGTATTGCAAGAACGGTTTAATGAAGCCTTAATTTTTTATTCTCAAATTCAATTAAGTCTTAAAAACAGCACCATTTCTCAAGAAGCACGTTTTAAAGTGGCTAAAACCAGTTACTACAAAGGAGATTTTGATTGGGCAGAGTCTCAGTTGAAAATTTTAAAATCTTCAACCTCACAACTTATTGCCAACGACGCTCTGGATTTAAAACTGTTAATCTCAGACAACAAATGGGAAGACAGCACACAAACCGCATTAAAATACTATGCAAAAGCAGATTTGCTAGCTTTTCAAAACAAAACGGATGAGGCTATTTCACTTTTAGACAAAATTTTAGAAGAACATAAAGGAGAAAGCATCATCGATCAAGCTTCATTTCAGCAAGCCAAACTTTTTGAAAAGAAAAAGCAATACGACAAAGCAGAAGCCAATTATCTTCAAATCATAAAAGATTACAGCGAAGATATCTTAGCAGACGATGCTCATTATTATTTAGCAGAACTATACAACACACATTTAGCCAAACCTGAAGATGCCAAACAACTTTACGAGAAAATTATTTTCGATTTTGAGGATAGTATTTACTTTATTGAAGCTCGAAAAAAGTTTAGGATGCTGAGAGGTGATAGTATTAATTAGTGTTCAGTAAGCAGTAATTAGTAAATAGTATTCAATATTTATAACAAAAGAATTAGGAGTCAATTCCTTACTTTTGTATCAAACCTAACTCCTAATGCCTAACACCTCATACCTAATTTACAACGTCACCATAAATATAGACGATTCCGTTCACGATGAATGGTTAGCTTGGATAAAAGAACATATTCCCCAAGTTTTAGCTACAGGCAAATTTGTAGATGCCAAACTCACCAAAGTATTGGTAGAAGAAGACATGGGAGGCATAACCTATTCTGTGCAATATAAGGCACATTCTAGAGAAGCTTTAGATGCGTATTATGCTGAGGATGCCGAGCGTTTAAGAGGTGATGGACTAAAACGTTTTGCTGACAAGATGTTAGCTTTTAGAACCGAGTTAGAAATTATAGATGAGTATTCTGTAAATTTCAATTAAGTTTGTCATTCCTGCTTTGCTCACTGAGCGTAGTCGAAGTGAGGCAGGAATCTTTTTAAATCAATATTTCCGAATCAGTGTCAAACCAAGATCAAGTCAGAGCAAAAAAACATTTAGGACAACATTTTCTGAAAGATGAAAATATTGCCAAAAAAATTGCTGACACTTTAACATTACAAGGTTATAAAGACGTTTTAGAAATTGGTCCTGGTATGGGAGTGCTCACAAAGTATCTACTTAAAAAAGACATTAAAACTCATGTTATTGAGATTGACACTGAATCTGTTGAGTACCTTAAAAACAATTATCTTAACCTTTCAGATAGAATCTATGAAAAAGACTTTTTAAAGTACGATTTAACTGAAGTTTTTAACGTCCAGCCTTTTGCCATTATTGGTAATTTTCCATACAACATTTCTTCCCAAATTGTTTTTAAAGCCTTGGAGATGCGAAATCAAATTCCTGAATTTTCAGGGATGTTTCAAAAGGAAGTAGCACAGCGTATCTGTTCTAAAGAGGGTTCAAAAATTTATGGGATTCTATCCGTTTTAACCCAAGCATTTTATGATGCAGAGTATTTGTTTACCGTACCTCCTTCGGTTTTTAATCCACCACCAAAAGTGGATTCTGGTGTGTTACTATTAAAACGAAAAGAAGATTTTACCTTGCCATGTAATGAGGATTTATTTTTTAAAGTAGTAA
Source organism: Winogradskyella sp. (assembly GCA_020435515.1). Taxonomy (GTDB): domain Bacteria; phylum Bacteroidota; class Bacteroidia; order Flavobacteriales; family Flavobacteriaceae; genus Winogradskyella. Next base: position 72,395 of record JAGQZO010000017.1, read on the forward strand.
AAACTGGCTTTCAACAACGCCGAAAAACGTTGCGCAATAGTTTAAAAACCTTCAATCTTTCCGATAATTTAAAAGCAAATACTATCTTTGGGCAGCGACCGGAGCAATTAAGCGTTTTACAATTTATTGAACTGACGTTGCTGATAGAAAAGGACCAAAAATAAATTTGCTGTCATTTCGAGCGATTTCAAAATATAAATTTTGAAATTGTGTCGAGAAACATAAAACCATCACGTGGAAGAAACTCAAGACAACATACAATTTCAACTCACAGATGAGCTTATTGAAAAGGTTGAGATTCTTGTCGAAGACAAAAACGATAAAGAACTCAAGACGCTTTTAAATGAGTTCCACTACGCTGATATTGCTGAAATTCTTGATGAACTTGACATTGATGACGCCATATATGTTATAAAACTTCTGGACTCCGAAACCACCTCCGATATTTTAATGGAGCTTGATGAGGACAACCGTGAGAAAGTTTTAAGAAATCTCTCTGCCAAAGAAATTGCCGAAGAGATACAAGAGTTAGATACCGATGATGCAGCAGATATCATTGCAGAACTTCCTGAAGAACGACAACTAGCTGTAATTTCTCAGATTGAAGACGAGGAACACAAAGCAGAAATCAAAGAGCTTTTAGCTTATGATGAGGATACTGCTGGTGGCTTGATGGCTAAAGAGCTTGTAAAAGTGTATAGCACTTGGACAGTGGCTGGTTGTATACGTCGCATTAGAGGACAGGCTAAAGACGTTACTCGTGTGCATTCTATATATGTAGTTAATAGAGATGAAAAACTTATTGGTCGTCTCTCACTTAAAGATTTAATCACTGCAAAAAGCGACCAGAAAATTGCCGAAATAGCTAATAGCAATGTCGATTGGGCAAATGTTAAAGACGATGTTGAAGATGTGGCAAAAGTAATGGCTAAATACGATTTGGAAGCTATTCCTGTAGTTGATGATAACCAAATTCTTCTTGGACGTATTACCATAGACGACATAGTCGATGTACTTAAAGAAGAAGCAGATAAGGACTACCAATTAGCTGCAGGTATTACACAAGATGTTGACTCCGACGATAGTATATTAGATCTAACGCGTGCTAGACTGCCTTGGTTGTTTTTAGGTTTGGTTGGCGGTGTCGGTGCATTTTTAATAATGGAAGGATTTCAAGAAGCCTTTAGTAAATATGCTGTGCTATTCTTCTTTACACCACTTATCGCTGCGATGGCTGGTAATGTAGGTGTGCAATCTAGTGCCATCATTGTGCAAGGCTTGGCAAACAACGATGTTAAGGGTAGCGTTAACAAACGACTTATAAAAGAAATGCTTCTTGCAGCGCTAAATGGAACTATTTTGGCCTTATTCCTTTTCATTTTTGTATGGATAACCAAAGGCGAGTTTAATACCGCTTTGGCAATTTCTGCATCTTTAATTGCTGTAATTATTGTTGCTGGTCTAATAGGAACGTTTGTCCCTCTTTTTTTAGACAAAAGAGGTATAGATCCTGCCATAGCAACAGGACCTTTTATAACAACGAGCAATGATATTTTTGGAATCCTAATTTATTTCTGGATTGCCAAATTAATTCTTGGTATCTAATTGTAACTGCTTTCGTAACTTTACTACATGAAAGCAATAAACATCAAAGAAAAATTTTCAAAATTCACTAAGAATTGGCACCCACATCAGATTGCTGTAGTGGATGATATGCAAGTGATTTTAGCCAAATTAAAAGGCGAATTTGTTTGGCATAGTCATGATGATGAAGATGAATTATTTCAAGTCATTAAAGGCACACTCTATATGCAGTTTAGAGACCGCACTGAAGTTGTTAAAGAAGGAGAATTAATAGTTGTGCCAAAAGGCGTAGAGCACAATCCTTGTACAAAAAACGATGAGGAAGTACATGTGTTACTGTTTGAAAAATTAAGTACAGCCCATACTGGAAATGTAAAACACGAAAAGACACAAACACATTATCCAAAGATATAAGTTTTTAAAACAGGCAACTTGTCATTCCTGCGCAGGCAGGAATCCATAAATGGAAATATATTAATGCATAAGAACGTTCATCAATATTATCTCTACATACTTTCAAATAAGTATAACGGAACATTATATATTGGTGTAACCAATGATTTAGAACGCAGAATGTTTGAGCATAAAAACAAACTTATTGAAGGCTTTTCTAAACGATATGATTTAGACAGATTAATCTATTTTGAAACATTCCAATACATTAACGATGCAATTAAAAGAGAGAAGAATATGAAAAAGTGGAAACGACAGTGGAAAATAAATTTAATAGAAGAGGACAATCCTAACTGGTATGATTTGTCTAAAGACTGGTCAAATCTTAACATTGTATAATAATCTAAACAAATGGATTCCTGCCTTCGCAGGAATGACAAACGGATATGAAGATTCTCCATTTAGATAAAAACCATCCCTTACTTCTTAATCAACTTAATCATTTAGGGTTTACCAATTACGAAGATTACACGTCATCAAAATCTGAAATTGAAGCAAAAATTGAAGTTTATGATGGCATCATCATTCGAAGTCGATTTACTATTGATCAGCAATTTTTAGACGCTGCAACAAATCTTAAATTCATTGGTCGTGTTGGTGCTGGTTTAGAAAATATTGATTGCAACTATGCAGAAACAAAAGGTGTGTATTTAATTTCAGCACCAGAAGGCAACAGAAATGCAGTTGGTGAGCACGCTTTAGGTATGCTATTGTCACTTTTTAATAAGTTGAATAAAGCTGATAAAGAAGTAAGACAAGGAAAATGGCTAAGAGAAGCCAACAGAGGCCTAGAGCTCGATGGTAAAACCATTGGTTTAATCGGTTATGGTAACATGGGAAAAGCTTTTGCCAAAAAGCTTAGAGGCTTTGATGTAGAAGTGCTTTGTTATGACATAAAAGATAATGTTGGAGACGAGAATTGTAGACAAGTCTCATTAGAAGATCTTCAAGAAAGAGCAGATGTCTTAAGCCTACATACACCTCAGACCGAGTTGACTAAAAACATGGTAAACACTGAATTTATAAACGGTTTTAAAAAACCCTTTTGGCTCATCAATACAGCTCGTGGCAAAAGCGTGGTGACCAAAGATTTAGTCGAAGCTTTGAAAACTGGTAAAATTCTAGGTGCTGGTCTTGATGTTTTAGAGTATGAGAAATCATCCTTTGAAAATCTTTTTACTTCAGAAAGTATACCCGAAGCCTTTAAATATCTTATCAATGCAGAAAATACACTTTTAACTCCTCACGTTGCTGGTTGGACGGTTGAGAGCAACATTAAACTTGCACAAACCATTGTAGATAAAATTAGAGCTAAATTTTGCTAATTTTAAAACATGAAGAAGACCATTTTTGTTTTTGGATTGCTAATTCTGGCTATTCTATTGCTGTTTCAGTTTAGTAAGTACACTTTAACTACAGGTGATGTCAGTACAGAAATTGTGGTTTCAGTTATTGCGTTAACTTTCTTCTTCATAGGCATTTTTATCAATAAAAAATCACTTCATAAGAAAATATCAGATTTAACCGAGATTGATGAAAACAAAATAAGAGAACTAGAAATTACCACGAGAGAATATGAAGTACTTCAATATATATCCAAAGGCCTATCTAATAAGGAAATTGGCGAAAGACTATTTCTCTCTGAAAGTACCATTAAAACTCACGTTTCAAACTTATTAGTTAAACTTAATGCTAAACGTAGGACACAAGCTATTCAAATTGCAAAATCACTTAAAATCATTTAAAAATATATACTTTTAGACTTTAGTACTACTGTTTTGGTACTTTAGTATGAACCCAAAATTATCTACCCAAGCTACTTTTGCTGTGAACTAAAAAAACAGAAAACATGAAAAAAACAGTACTTAAATTTGGCAGCTACGGTTTAATACTTGGAGCCGTTATTTTTGGATTAGCACTAACCTTTGGTGATGGTTTAAGTTACACTACACAAGAAATCATTGGTTATGGCTCAATGGTAGCTTCACTATCCTTTGTTTATTTTGGTATTAAACATTACAGAGACCAAGTTAATGGTGGTAAAGTAACTTTTGGAAAAGCACTTTTAATAGGAGTTTTAATTTCTGCTTTGGTTGGTATTGGTGTTGGCATAGCGGATTATTTATATACAACTGTTATCAATCCAGATTTTTCTGAAGAGTATTTAGCTAAGACTTTAGAAAGCTATGAAGCACTTTATTCTGGCAAAGAACTTGAAACCAAAAAAGCTGAACTAACTACACAAATGGAAGATTACGGAGGTTCTGGCTTTATGGCCGCACTAATGTTTTTTACAGTGCTGGTCATAGGATTTATTATATCTTTAATATCTGGATTAATCCTTCAAAGAAAATAACTACTAAATCAATCTATAAAATGCCATACGACGCCATATCACCAGAAGATTATATCAATCAGGTGCCAGAAGAACGCCAAGAAACCCTCAAAAAACTTCGTAAGGTTATAAAAGATAATTTACCACAAGGTTTTGAAGAAGGGATGCAATACAAAATGATAGGATATTATGTACCACATTCTATTTATCCTGATGGTTACCACTGTGATCCTAAAACGCCTTTACCTTTTATGAGTTTTGCTTCTCAGAAAAACTCAGTGAATTTATATCACATGGGTATTTATGCAAAGAAAGAATTGCTCGATTGGTTTGTAAGCGAATATCCCAAGCATTGTAAACGCAAATTGGATATGGGCAAAAGTTGTATTCGATTCAAAAACATGGATGAGATCCCATTTGAACTCATTGGCGAGCTCACTAAGAAAATGAGTAGTGAAGAGTGGATAGATATTTACGAATCCACATTTAAAAAATAGTAATTGCTTTTTTATGAATGCTGGTGATATAACCATCCGCAAAGCGGTTTTAGAAGATTCAAAAAAACTATCAATCCTTTATAAACAGGTTTATATAAAAACGTATGGCTGGGATGGTGTCTCTGATGAATTCGCTAATTTCATTACAAATCAATTTAGTGTTTCCAGAATAGAGACAACCATAAAAACTTGTACCGACTGTATTATTGTGTCCGAGTACAAAAACAATCTTGTTGGCGTATTAGAAATAGAATATAATAAGAGGTGCCCTATCAATAATATTACCGCTACAGAGTTGAACAAGCTCTATATACTCGATTGGTTTTGCGGAATTGGTATAGGTGAAAAATTGCTACAAAAAGCAGAGGAAATTATAAAAAAGAAACAACAAAATGAATTTTGGCTTTGGGTACTAGATTCAAATACTAAAGCAATTAATTTTTACAAAAAGCATGGCTTTATAACTATAGGTGAAGCAACATTTAAAATGGAAACTAACACTTATAATAATTTAGTTATGCTAAAAAATATAACAATATGAAAAAACGAGTCACTGGAATTGGAGGATTATTTTTTAAAACTAAAGATCCTCAAGCCTCAAAAGATTGGTATAAAAAACATTTAGGTTTTAACACGGATGATTATGGATGTACCTTTTGGTGGAAAGACCAACACGGTAACGATTGTTCTACACAATGGAGTCCTTTTGCTGAGGATACAAAATATTATGAGCCTTCTAAAAAAGACTTTATGTTTAACTATAGAGTTGAAAATTTAAAGGATTTATTAGTGACTTTAAAAGAAGAAGGTGTCACAATAGTAGGAGAAATGGAAGAATACGACTACGGAAAATTTGGTTGGGTCCTAGATAATGACGGTAACAAAATAGAACTTTGGGAACCCATAGACCAAGCATTTAAATGATTCTGTAACAATTTTGACAATTCTCTGACTTATAAAGTAGTAATTGATATGAAAATCAATGAAGCAACTATTTTTTAAAGCACTAATTAGAAAAACGTAAGTGCATTTTTATTAACTTTATACTCTAACCAAAACACAAGAAACTATGTCAGACGACAACAAAGATTTAGGCGATGAGCTTAACGATATGATAGGCGACGCTAAAGACAGTGCCAAAAAGGCTGGCGAAAAAATTAGCCAAAAAACGAACGAGTTTAAAGAAGATGCTAGGGAATTTGCAAACGAAGCAAAAGAAAAGGCATCAGAGTTTGCTAATGATGCAAAGGAGGTATTGAGCGATGGTAAAAATATTGCCATAATAGCTCATATTACAATCATCGGTTGGATTATTGCCCTAGTGATGAACAGCAATAACAAAACAGAACTAGGTTCTTTTTACATCAGACAGATGCTTGGTTTAGTGATTATAGCTTTCATTACTTCATGGATACCATTTCTAAATCTACTCGCTTTTGTAGTTTTATTTGTTGCTTGGATAATGAGTTTAATCAGTGCATTGGGTGGAGAAATGAAACCTACATGGCTACTCGGTGAACAATTCCAAGATTGGTTCAAAAGCCTTTAAAAAAATCTAAACCCAGAATTCAGTTCTGGGTTTCTTTTTTTGTATCTAGACCATAATCTAAAGGCAAGGTGTCTCCCATACGTTGGCTTCCCATAGCACCATTGAAATAAACACCTTTTATAGCTGAGTAATTACCATAAGCATCAACTAAAAAACTATCTACATAAGACTCTATGTCACTTTGTTCTTTTCTATCGTATAAAATGGATACTTTTTGCTTTAGAGACACTTCTTTAAAGTCTGTGTCCGCTTTGGTTTCAATATTAAAGTAAGCATATTCATTGACCTTAAGACTTTTGTAATAAATTTCGTAACCCTCTTCGCTTAAATTTTTATGATATAATGCTCGCATAAAATGCTGTACAGATCCTTTGTAAGCCTTATCTCTCTTTCGTTTAGTACTTCTTTTATTAGCTTCTTTTATGTCTTTGTAATATGATGTGCCTGCATAAGCTACTCTATCTAGGGCAAAATCTTGCGTTTCTAGGTTTGCATAACGGTAATTGGCTTCAAAATCTATCATGTCAAAAGATATCTGGTATTGAAGTGCTTTATTTTTTATAATGATGGGGACTTCTGCATTGGCATACAACGCTTTTCTCTTTTTGTCGTATCGTAATACAATATCATTCTCATTTAAAATTTTACATGATTTGCCATATTTTGAAGTTCCTAAAAACTCTTTTCTAAAAAGTTTGAGTTTTTGCTTTCTGGTTAAACCATCATCAAAATCTATAAATACTTCATCAAGGCTAACGTCTGTAGGTTTTAATTTTATAATTATGTCTCTCTTGGTTCTATAATCTTCTATAATCACTTTTTCGTAACCTAAATAAGAGATTACCAAAGGCGATTGTATGGCATCGGAATAGTCAATAGAAAAATTACCTTCAATATCTGTGGTAGTGCCAATTGTGGTATTATCAAAATAAACAGCAACCGTTTCTATAGGTTTATTGGTGGAAGCATCTACAATTGTCCCTTTTAGAGTTTGGGAAAAACAAATTGTTGGAAATAGAAGAAAGAATAAAAGCCTATTCATCATGGTTGTCCATGAATTTACGTTCTAGTTCAGCTTGAAATTCTTCCATAACAGGTCTTACTGTACTTTCTGGTAAATCGGCAATCTTTATATACATTAGTCCATCAACAGCATTATTGAATAATGGATCCACATTAAATGCCACAATTTTGGCATTTTGTTTAATGTACTTTTTTAACAAAACTGGTAAACGTAAAGCTCCTGGTTCTACCTCATCAATTAATTTATCAAGTTTATTTAAATCGGCTTCAGCTTCATCAAAAACAAACTCTTTATCGGCATCCTTTAACTTTACCTTAAATTCTTTTTTAGGATGTACATATTGCGCCACATACGGATCGTAATAATGCGATTTCATAAACTCAATCATCAAACTTTTTGAAAAATTCGAAAATTGGTTGCTAATACTCACACCTCCTATTAAATATTTATGTTCTGGAAAACGCAATGTAGTGTGTACAATGCCTTTCCAAAGTAAAAACAGTGGCATTGGCTTTTGCTGGTACTCTTTTATGATAAATGCTCGACCCATTTCTATGGACTGGCTCATCATTTTATACAACTCTGGCTCAAAACGAAATAAATCTTGAAGGTAAAAACCATCTATACCATAGCGCTCAAAAATCTGGGATCCCAATCCCATCCTATAGGCACCTGCAACAATATTTTTATCACTATCCCATAAAAACATATGGTGGTAATAAGTATCAAACTTATCTAAATCTGTAGCTTCGTTTGTGCCTTCACCAACTTCTCTAAATGTAATCTCCCGTAATCTGCCAAGTTCGCTTAAGATGTTTGGCATATAATTAGCTGAAGCCAAAAACACTTCGTAATTTTTACTAACTAATAATCTGCAATCTCTTTCCCTTAGACCTTCTACCTCTGCAACCATGAGTTCAGTATCTATTGGTGTTACGATACGCTTAGGTGGTTTAGGGACTTTTACAGTAGATTTAATATTGTCTAAAATCTTAGGCTTATCTTCAAAGGTCTTAGAAAGCATGTAGGTTTTTCGTCTTAAGAACTCTGTAAAATCATTAAGCGTTTCGTGCTCTTTTTGATCACTCACCAAGATTGGTTTCCCGATTCTTACGTTAATAGTTCTACGCTTTTGAGTCAGTAGTTCTGAAGGTAATTTGGCTGTTCTTAACGTATCGCTAATTTTTGAAAGCCTGTAAAATAACCTACTGTTTTTAGCATGAAAATAAATAGGAACGACAGGTACTTCAGCCTTTTTTATGAGTTTCATTGCGGCTTCTTCCCATGGTCTATCTACCACCAATTTTCCATCTCTGTAGGTAGAGACTTCACCTGCCGGGAACACACCCAATGGATGTCCTTCTTTTAAATGTAAAATAGCATTTTTAAAACCTGTAATACTGCTTTTGGCATCCTTTCGGTCTTCAAAAGGGTTTACAGGCATTACATAAGGTTTTAAAGGTTCTATTCGGTGCAGAAGAAAATTGGCTATAATCTTAAAATCATCACGTTGCTCAAGCATCAGTTTTAAAAGTAGTATACCATCTATGCCACCTAATGGGTGATTAGAAATCGTAATGTAAGCTCCGTCTTTTGGCAAACGTTTCAAGTCTTCTTCTGGAATTTCAAATTTTATCTGAAAGTCGTCTAACAATGCATTCAGAAAATCCAGTTCTGATAAGTGTTTGTTACGCTTATATATTTTATTTATAGTAGAAATTTTCAGTACTTTCATCAGTATCCATCCAAAAAAAGTACCTAAGAAACCATACTTATCAGCATGAATAGCTTTTGCCACTTCCTTAGCTGTTACCAATCCCATATCAGACGATTTCCCCATAAAACAAATGTAGTAAATGTTATTGAGTTACAATTTGAACGGTTCCTTGTGTTAACTGTTTTAATAACACGGTTTTATCTTTTTCTAGCTCTTTAATGGCCTCATCATTATAATGCCTAATAGTGTAAAGACTTACATCATCATAACATGTTACATTAAACTTTGCCTTTAAATGCTGTAACAATTTATCACGATTATTGTAAATATTGTCTATACATACCGAAAAACTTATTGCTGAATTTTGAATAACATCTACCTTCATCTTGTAAAGATGGAGTAAGCTGAAAATTTCACTGATGTTTTCTTCAACGATATATGAAAAATCTAATGATGATAATGATATTAAAATCTGATTCTTTTTAACAATAAAACAAGGCACTTCTGGTTCAATAGCTTTTCCTTTACTAACACATGTACCTTCTGCTTTTGGGTTTAAGAATGATTTTACATACAAAGGAATCTCCTTTTGTTGTAAAGGTTGCAAGGTTTTTGGATGAATAACAGATGCGCCATAAAAGGCCAACTCAATAGCTTCTCTGTAGGAAATTTGGTTGAGTAATTGAGCATTTTCAAAATAACGTGGGTCAGCATTTAAAACACCTGGTACATCTTTCCAAATGGTAACACTTGTAGCATTGAGACAGTAGGCAAAAATGGCTGCGGTATAGTCACTTCCTTCCCTTCCTAGAGTTGTTGTAAAATTATTAGGATCACTTCCTAAAAAGCCTTGCGTAATATTAAGAACCGACTTATTAAACTTTGAGGAAATATGCTCTTGAGTCTGGTCCCAATTTACATTTGCCCTTCTGTAGTAATTATCAGTTTTTATGTATTCCCTAACATCTAACCACTTGTTTTTTAATCCTATTTCATTGAGATAATGGCTTATGATTGTTGTGGATATGAGTTCACCAAAACCAATGGTTTGGTCATAAACATAATTATAATCTGGAGATTTATTGCTTTTAAAAAACAGATTCAACTCATCAAAAAGTGATTTTACAATAGAGAATACCTCATGTCTTTCATTATCGAATAACTCTAATAGAATCTCATTATGATATTTAATAACATCATGTATGGAACTTTGTAACTCTCCTTTGTTTTCAAAGTAGTTCTTAATCACTACTTCCATGGCATTGGTTGTTTTTCCCATAGCAGAAACAACAATCA
>JAGQZO010000018.1:0-12719 GCA_020435515.1 Winogradskyella sp.
GCAACAACAGCCAAAAAATTGATTAATCATTGTGGTTCTGCAGAAGCAGTTTTAAAAGAAAAAAAATCTAAACTGTTAAGAATAGATGGTATAGGTACAGTAACTATTGAAGGACTTTTTGATGCTATCCACATTGAAGAAGCCGAAAATGAATTACGATTCATCAAAGACAACCAGATAAAAGCCCATTATTTTACCGAAGACACTTACCCTGAAAAGCTAAAACATTGTATTGATGGGCCAATCGTTCTTTTTCAATCTGGAAATATTAATTTAAATCAAAAGCACATAATCAGTATTGTTGGAACCCGAAAAATAACAACTAACGGCATCGCTTTTTGTGAAAAATTGGTAGAAACATTATTCCCTTACAATCCAGTAATTGTTTCTGGATTTGCTTACGGAACAGACATTACGGCTCAAAAAGCAGCAATAAAGCACAACCTACAAACTATCGGTTGTCTGGCACATGGGCTTAATCAAATTTATCCAAAAGTTCATAAAAAATATGTTGCTGAGGTAGAAAATCATGGTGGGTTCTACACCGATTTTTGGAGCACCGACGTCTTTGATAGAAATAATTTTTTAAAACGAAATCGTATTATTGCAGGCCTTAGCGAAGCAACTATAGTAATTGAGTCTGCAGAAAAAGGAGGAAGCTTGGTTACAGCAGATATTGCCAATTCCTACAACAGAGAGGTTTTTGCAGTACCTGGTAGAACTACTGATAGCCAGAGTGTAGGTTGCAATAACCTAATAAAATTTCAGAAAGCCCATTTGTTGTCCAATCCTTTAGATGTGCCTTATCTATTGAATTGGCAATTAGAGGGTGATGCTTCGAAAGGCTCAGCAACCAAGCCAGTAGTGCAAAAGCAGCTTTTTGTTGAGTTAGAGCCGGACGAAAAGACGATATACAATTACTTAAAGGAAAACGACAAGGAACTATTAGACGTTATTGCCTTTGATTGTGGTATTCCAACTTATAAACTAGCAGGTATTTTGCTTAATATGGAATTAAAAGGTGTGGTGAGACCTTTGCCAGGGAAGTTGTTTGAGGTTATTTAGTACCCAACTTTTTCCCTTACACGTTTTAATACTTCATCAGCAACAAGCTTAGCTTTATCAGCACCTTTAGCTAAGGCAGCGTCAACTTTGTTAAGATTGTTCATGTAGTAATTGTAACGCTCTCTCGGCTCTGCAAAACGCTCTAAAATGAGTTCATATAACGCTTGTTTCGCGTGGCCGTAACCATAGTTACCACTTTCATAATTGATTTTCATTGCAGCAATTTGGTCTTCTGATGCAAGTATATTGTATAGAGCAAAACAGTTGCAAGTTTTCCAATCCTTAGGTTCTTCTAAAGGAGTACTATCGGTTTGAATAGACATGATTTGCTTACGCAATTTCTTTTCTGGTAAAAAGACATTGATGATGTTACCCTTACTTTTGCTCATTTTCTCACCATCAGTACCAGGAATAAGCATGGTTTCTTTTTGTATATCAGCTTTTGGTAACACAAAAGTTTCTCCACCCATTTTGGCATGAAAGCGAGAAGCAACATCGCGTGTCATCTCTATATGCTGTTCTTGGTCTTTGCCAACAGGTATTATTTCCGCATCATACAATAAGATGTCCGCAGCCATGAGCATAGGATAGGTAAATAAACCTCCGTTGACATCGTCTAATCGATCTGCTTTGTCCTTAAAGCTATGCGCTAATTCTAATCGTTTAAATGGAAAGAAACAGTTTAAATACCAAGCCAATTCAGTTACTTGTGGTACGTCACTTTGCCTGTAAAAGACGCTTTTGTCTATATCCAATCCAAAGGCTAACCAAGTTGCTGCTGTAGAATAGGTGTTGTTTCTCAATGTTTCTGCATCTTTAATTTGAGTCAATGAGTGCAAATCTGCTATAAACAAATACGAATCATTATTATCGTCTTTAGCTTTTTCTATTGCTGGTAAAATTGCACCTAAGATATTTCCTAAATGAGGTGTTCCTGTACTTTGTATGCCTGTTAATATTCTTGCCATGCTCACTTCCTGCGAAAGCAGGAATCTCTTTATTATTAAACTTAATTTTTAATCAGAAAGCAAAGATAAATTTTTAGCAACACTATGAGAAGCGATTTGAATTAAATACTTAGTTTTGGCGCCATGGCAATAGTAAAGTATCCTTTTTGGGTTTTGTACCGCATTTGGTTCTACATTTTAGTGGCTTTGCCAATTATTGTCTTGTTTCCTGTTCTTTTGATATCTATCTCTAGAGAAAAATGGTATCCATTCTTTTTTAGGCTAGCAAGGTTTTGGGCTAAGTTTATTCTTGTTGGAATGGGTTTTAATTATAGGATTATAAAAGAAGAAGTTCTTAATCCTAAGAAAAGCTACATGTTTGTTGCTAACCATACATCTATGACAGATATTATGTTAATGTTGGCAGCCGTAAAAAATCCTTTTGTATTTGTTGGAAAAAAAGAATTGGCAAATATCCCTTTGTTTGGATTTTTCTATAAACGCACATGTATTTTAGTGGATAGAAGTAGTGCCAAGAGTAGACAAGCCGTTTTTTTAAGAGCTCAAAGAAGACTGAAACAAGGATTGAGTATTTGTATTTTCCCCGAAGGAGGTGTGCCAGAAGAACATATTGTGTTAGACGAATTTAAAGATGGAGCATTCCGTTTGGCAATTAATCATCAGATTCCTGTTGTGCCATTAACGTTTTATGATAACAAAAAACGATTTTCCTATACGTTTTTTAGTGGTGGACCAGGAAAAATGCGTGCAAAGATTCATAAGTTTCTTCAAACAGAAAATTTGAAGGTTGGTGATACTAAGGTTTTAAACCAAAAAGCAAGAGCAGTTATCTTAACTGAGCTCAATAAGAAATTACCAAAAGGGAAATAAAAAATAAAAGCCACCCTAACCAAGAGCAGCTTTTGTCATCATTGCATTCATCATTGCTTTATCTTTGTTTGCAATAACCTAACTAACTTAAACCTAAAACTTGTAACTTAATCCTGTATACAAACCAATAAAGAATGGTCTATAATTACCAGACGTGTTACTAAATGTGTTTATTTGATACTTGAACTGCGGTTCAAGATTAAAATTCCATTGTTTTGATAAACTATAATCAAGTCCTAAACCAAAATTGGCACTAAAACTTGTTGAGTTCATGTTGTTTGCTTCACCAATTAATGTTGAGGTGCCGTCGATATCTGCATAGACTTCATTTTGATTTAAAAAGAAGGTGCTGAATCCACCAATAACATTTACTCCGAATTTTTTATCTAGTAAACGATACTCCAATTCTAGAGGAACCTCAATAAACCCAAAGCGTTGATCGATGTTACCAGAAGATCTTGAGTTGAAAATTTCTGGCGTGGTACTTCTATCAAACATGTTTGTACTCATCAATGAGATGTTTTCAAATCCATCTCTTGGACTGATATTGCCCATTGAGGATACTTCAGTATTTGCATTTCTAGAGGCAAATTCGCTACCACTTAATGCAAAAACATTGGAGGTACTTTGGCTAAGGTTAACTCTATTAATACCTGCTCTAACTTTTAATTTGTTAGAAACGGCATAAGAACCTGTAATACCATAACTCATATTAATATTACCACTCTTAGAGTTGTTGTTAAATTGTTGGTCTATTGATGAACCTTGACCAAGAGAACTGTAATAAACAGGCGCAACATTTGGTGCAATGCTCCACCTGTTTTGTTCATCTTCTTTTTCTTTTTCATCAATATTTTCGTTGTTACTGTTGTTGTCTGCAATAGCATCTAAAATAGATTCCTTTTCGGCATCTTCTTTTAACAGTGAAGTGTCTTTTTCTAGTTCTTTATTACTATCAATATTTGAATCTTCTTTGGTATCATTAGATGATTTGTTGTCTGTTACTGCTGAGTTCTTATTATCAACAGTATTCTTTATAACAGATTTCATTTCAGAATCATTAATGATGTCATTTTCTAATTTGTTTTCAGAATTTTTATTGTTAGAAGCCACTGTACTGTTGTTGTCTTCGTTTTTCAATTCTGTTAAACTTTTATTCGAACTAGAGGTCGCTTTATTTTCTTTACTTGTCTTATTATTTGCTAGAGTATTAGACGTGTTGGTTTTAGAAGAGGTTAACTCTCTTTCGTCGTTTTGTTCTGTTGCATAATTTTCATTCTCATTAGAATGAGGGGGTTCATTTTCATTAGAATCTGCAACATTCAAATCAGAAGTATTATCTAAAGTATCGTTACCACCTTTAGAATTATTTAATTCGCTATCTTTTTTGCTGTTTTCAGTATCTACAATTGTAGGCACCACCTTATTGTCATCAGATGAATTGAATAAAGACAAACCAACAGTTAAAAGCAAAGCAATTACCGCAGCAACACCACCAATCTGCCACCACAAAGCAATAACTCTTCTTTTTTTCTTTTTCTTAGGAAGACTCTCGCTTATACGATTCCAAACAGCATTGTTAGGTGCTACTTCAAAGTCTTTAAACTTTTCCTGAAAAAGTCTGTCTATATTTTTTTCTTCGTTCATTTTATAATGAGCGCGAATTTAAATTCGCCTTGTAATCTTCTATTTTTTCTTTCAAAATCATTCTTGCTCTTGCCAGATTAGATTTTGAGGTCCCTTCAGAAATGTTAATCAATTCACTTATTTCTATGTGTGAATAACCATCTAAAACGTATAGGTTAAATACCAATCTATATCTATCAGGCAATTCTTGTATAATCTTTAGTAAAAAATCTATACTCACATCTTCATTGTTAACATCTACAGTAATATCTTCAATATTTCCCTCATTAACAATATCAAACACTCCAACATTTTCTCTGTACCGTTGTAATGATGTATTAATTGCTATACGTTTTAACCAACCTTCAAAAGAACCTTTGTTTTTATACTGATCTATTTTACTAAATACAGTTATAAATGCATCGTGCAGATTGTCTTCTGCTTCTGCATAGTTTTTAGAGTACTTAAGACAAAGCGAAAATAATTTACTTGCATATAGCTTGTATAATTGGCTTTGAGCTTTAGCATCTTGATTTATACATTTTTTTATGAGTTGTTCTAAACTCACATTATCTTTGATTTGGTTAATGATTTAGCCTTCTTCCTCAACAGGAACTTCAATCAACAGATATTGGTCTTGTCCTTGGCTATCTGTTCCTTGATAAAATTTAAATATATATGTTTCTGTCGAGACTACTACAAAATCAAAACTAACAGTTACAGGCTCTAATAAATCCGTACATTCATTATCGGTGTAAACTGTATTTACTACTGCCACAGTTCTTTCATTCTGTTGAATAGAGTAGATAAAATCATTAAATTCATAACAAGAATTAGGTCTGTTGTAAGTAACAGAAATTTCATAAGTTTCCCCATGAATAAAAGATTCTGGGATATCAACGTTTTGTATGGGCATTATTTCCAAATAAAAATTAGGCGGATTGTCATTTTCAATACTGCAAGATGTAAAGATGCTAATGCTTAAAAAGAGAATTACAAGAAATTTTTTCATCGTTTAATTATTAACTGCAACTAATAGATGTGGGAATTACAAAAAGGTTGCGTCAAAAAAATAAAAAAATCCTGATTTTCGCAGGATTTTTTTATAACTCATTGATTATCACTAGTTAGTTTCCGAACTTTTTCTTCTAGCTCATCCATTAAGTCAGGATTATCCTTAATTAAAGATTTAACAGCGTCTCGTCCCTGGCCAAGTTTGGTGTCTTCATAACTAAACCATGAACCGCTCTTTTTTATAATATCATGGTCAACCGCTAAATCCAATACTTCCCCTACTTTAGAAACACCTTCACCATACATAATGTCAAATTCAGCAGTTTTAAAAGGTGGCGCCACCTTATTTTTTACAACCTTTACTCTGGTTTTATTTCCCGTTACATCACCATTACTGTCTTTTATTTGAGTAGAGCGTCTAATATCTAGACGAACTGAGGCATAAAACTTTAAGGCATTACCACCAGTAGTTGTTTCAGGATTGCCAAACATTACACCAATTTTTTCACGTAATTGGTTAATGAATATCATGGTGCAATTGGTTTTACTGATTGAAGCTGTAAGTTTTCTCAAAGCCTGAGACATTAAACGTGCGTGTAAGCCCATTTTAGAGTCTCCCATTTCACCTTCGATTTCGCTTTTTGGTGTTAATGCCGCTACAGAATCTATAACAACAATATCTATGGCACCAGATCTTACAAGGTTATCTGCAATTTCTAGAGCTTGTTCTCCATTATCGGGCTGTGAGATGATTAAATTTTCTAAATCTACACCGAGTTTTTCTGCATAAAAACGATCAAAGGCATGCTCTGCATCAATAAATGCAGCAATACCTCCAGCTTTTTGGGCCTCGGCTATGGCATGTAATGTTAGCGTTGTTTTACCTGAAGATTCCGGACCATATATTTCAATGACTCTCCCTCTAGGGTAGCCACCAACTCCTAATGCAATATCCAAACCTAAAGAACCAGATGATATGGCATCTACATCTACGATAGCTTGATCGCTCATTTTCATTACGGTCCCTTTTCCGTAGGCCTTATCTAACTTGTCTAAAGTTAATTTTAATGCTTTTAGTTTTGCTTCTTTTTCACTACTCATTTCTTTCTGTGTTCTGGATTAAATTGACATCAAAAATACCACTTATTTTAATTTTTTCAATTTTACTACGCAACCATTTTACACTTTTTACATCTACTAAACGAAAAAGGAAGAAATTGCTATGAAATCCTTTTGAAAGTTTATAGAGATAGGCAAAATAATTTTTAAACTTTCAGTATTTAAAATTTTAAGGAATGGTTCAAGGCTGCTGGTTTAGCCAGCAGCTGAGCACCTAAAACAATTTTACTTTTTCAAGAAAGTTTTAAGTTGGTGGTTAGTTAGAAAAGCACCTTGTTAATTTCAAGGTGCTTTTTTATGCTACTTAACTAAAAATAATACCTTTGCACATAATTCTTTAACCTTAAAAATTAGTATAGCATGCAACTGTACAATAACTTAAGTGCTAAAGAGAGAGCAGAACTTATCGAAAAAGCGGGAAAAGAGCGCTTAACGATCTCTTTCTACAAGTACGCCAAAATTGGCAATACCCAAATTTTTAGGAATCACCTATTTTTAGCCTGGGATGCGCTGGAGGTTTTGGGCAGAATTTATGTAGCTCATGAAGGTATTAATGCCCAATTATCCGTTCCGGCAGAGAATTTTGACGCGTTCAAAAACCATTTAGACACTATTTCGTTTTTAGAAAATGTAAGATTAAACATTGCCATAGAGCATAATGATTTTGCCTTTTTAAAACTTAAGGTAAAAGTGCGTCATAAAATCGTAGCCGATGGACTTAATGACGAAACCTTTGACGTCACCAATAAAGGCATTCACGTTGATGCCAAACAATTTAACGCACTTATTGAAGATCCAGACACGGTTTTGGTAGATATGCGTAATCATTATGAAAGCGAGATAGGGCATTTTAAAAATGCCATTACACCAGATGTAGATACTTTTAGAGAATCTCTAGACTTAATCGAAGAAGATTTAAAAGCGCATAAGAAAGACAAAAAATTAGTAATGTATTGTACAGGAGGTATTCGTTGTGAAAAAGCGAGTGCTTATTACAAACACAAAGGGTTTAAAAATGTATTTCAACTTGAAGGAGGCATCATAAACTATACTAGGCAAGTTGAAGCTGAAGGCTTAGAGAATAAGTTTATAGGTAAAAACTTTGTCTTTGATGAAAGACGATCAGAGCGCATTAGTGAAGATGTTATTGCCAGTTGCCACCAATGTGGTAAACCAGCAGATACCCATACCAATTGTGCTAATGAAGCGTGTCACTTATTGTTTATTCAATGTGATGAATGTAAAGAAAAGATGGAAAATTGTTGTTCTTCACACTGCCAAGAAATAATAAAATTACCTTACGAAGAGCAGAAAGCACTACGCAAAGGGCAAGGTAATAGCAATGATATCTTTAAAAAAGGAAGGGCAGACCATCTTCCTTATAAAAAAGACTTACGCAACATTTTTGAAACCCAAGGCAATACCGCTCGATAAATGAATATTTACAAGCTTTTGCAGCTCAATAGAAAAATTAAGAGCCATAGAATTAAGTTTCTTGGCCTTTTTCTCTTGCATAAGTTCAACAAGCGCTATCTGGCCGTGAATTTAGATCCTGTATTGGCTTGTAATCTGCGTTGTAAAATGTGTTATTTTACTGATGCTGATTATGTAAAAACACTAAAAGGACAGTTTAAAGAAGACGATTTAGAACACGTTGCACAAACGATTTTTAATCGTGCCTTAAAATTACAAATAGGTTGTGGTACAGAGCCAACATTATATAAAAACCTGGTTAGAATTGTAGAATTAGGTAAGCAACACAAAGTGCCCTATATTTCTATAACTACAAATGCCAACTTACTGACAAAGGAAAATATTGAGCCGCTTTTACAAGCGGGACTTAATGAATTTACCATTTCACTTCATGGTGTTACAAAGGAGAGCTATGAGAATTTCATGAAAAAAGCAAGTTATGAGAAGTTTCAAAATGCCTTAAATGCCTTTGTGGAGCTTAAGAAGACCTATGATTTTAAAGTAAGAATAAACTACACCTTTAATAAAGATAATTTTTACGAGCTAAAAGATTTTTTCAAACATTTTAAAGGAGCAAGTTTTGATATTCTTCAACTAAGACCAATTCAAAAGATAGGAAATACCGAGTATAATGATTTTGATGTTTCTTCATTAGAAAAAGATTACTTAGATCTTATAAAAGACGTTAGGCAACAGTGTTCGGACCATCATATTACCTTAATGGCACCAAATAGTTTATCCGTATTAAGAGAGGAGAATGATTCTAGTTTTGTTTTCGATTATACCTTTTGCTACGTATCGCCTAATAAATTTTGGAAAGATGGTTTTAATTGGCGCGAAGAATCCTTTAATGATTACTCCAAGAAAATAGGCTGGAGCAAATTGTTGCTGTCCAATGCCTTTAAAACAAAATCTGAGCTTAGATCGCTATCCAATAAACTTAATTACGAAATAGAATTTAACTAAAACAAGGATAAGATGCAAAAGATAGAACTAATGGCTCCTGCAGGAAATTTTGAGTCCCTTCAGGCAGCGTTAGATAATGGAGCAGACTCTGTATATTTTGGAGTAGAACAGCTAAACATGCGCGCCAGAGCATCTATTAATTTTACATTAGACGATTTAGAAGAAATTACACGCCGTTGTAATGCAAAAAATGTAAGAACTTATTTGACGCTCAATACCATTATTTACGATCATGATTTGTCTATCGTAAAGACCTTGGTAAAAAAAGCGAAAGAAGCGGATATTACAGCTGTCATAGCTATGGATCAAGCGGTTATTGCCATTGCAAGGCAGTTTGATATGGAAGTCCATATCTCAACTCAAATAAACATTACTAATCTAGAAACTGTAAAATTCTATGCCATGTTTGCTGACACCATGGTACTTAGTAGAGAGTTGAGCTTACGCCAAGTAAAACATATTACAGAGCAAATAGATAAGGAACAAATTAAAGGCCCTTCGGGCAGATTGGTAGAAATAGAGGTTTTTGGACATGGCGCACTTTGCATGGCGGTTTCAGGTAAATGCTATATGAGCTTGCATGCCTATAATTCTTCTGCCAACAGAGGTGCGTGCAAGCAAAACTGTAGAAAAAAGTATACGGTTGTAGATCAGGAAACCGGGATTGAAATGGAACTGGATAATGAGTACATTATGTCTCCAAAAGACTTATGCACCATAGATTTCTTAGACCAAGTAGCAGATGCAGGTATAAAAGTTTTAAAAATTGAGGGCAGAGGACGTGCACCAGAATATGTAGCCAAAGTAATTAAGTGCTATAGAGAAGCCATAGATAGTTTAGAAAACGGCACGTATTCTAAAGAACAAGTTACCACTTGGATGCAGGAGTTAGAAAAAGTGTACAACAGAGGATTTTGGAGTGGTTATTATTTAGGACAGAAGTTAGGCGAATGGAGTAAAGGGTCTGGCAGCCATGCTACCCAAAAGAAGGTTTATATAGGCAAGGGAATACATTACTTCCCAAAAGCTAAAGTTGGTGAATTTAAGATTGAAGCTTATGATGTGTCAATAGGCGATACCATATTAATAACAGGCCCAACCACAGGTGCTAGAGAATTTGAGTTAAGGGAAATGTTGGTTAATGACCAACAACAAGAAAAAGGCACCAAAGGCGATACCATAACTATACCTTTGGATTTTAAGGTTAGACCATCAGATAAGCTATATAAAATTGTAGAAAATAAAGTTGAAGCCTGATGGTTGTTATCACATTACAGCGTAACAAGTGTATTGGTTGTAATTACTGTGTTGAACTAGCACCACAGCAATTTCAGATGTCTAAGAAAGATGGTAAATCGGTGTTGTTGCATGCCGAAGAAAAGAAAGGATTTTTCACATTAAAATCTAAGAATTATGAGATTTTAGAGCCAAGTCAAAATGCTTCAAAAGCATGTCCAGTAAATATTATTACGGTGAAAAACGTATAAAAAATGTGCTTCTGAATTAAAACAGAAGCACATTTTTTAGTCTTAAAGCACCCTTGTTTACTTCTTTATAAGCTTGATAATTTTCTTTTCTTTTTGTTCTCCATAAAGGGTCAGAAAATATAAACCATTAGATAGTTGGGCTAGGTCAACTTGTTCTATACCTTCGGAAGTATATCCCTTCAATTTAAATACAGATTTTCCTAATACATCAACAATTTCCAAAGCTTCAATTTTTACCATTGAATTAATATTTACAACATCATTAAACGGATTAGGAAAGATTGAAGTATTCTCTAATGTTGCTTCTTCAACACTTAAGGTTCCTACATTAAAAGTATGCGTTGTGGTTTCTCCCATGTAGGTAACCTCCCATTTCCATTCACCTTCAATATTTGGAAAAGCATTCCACCTCCACCACGAAAGTTGATAATAGTCGGTTAAGTTATAATTCCAATTGAATAAATCAGTATTATCAGGTTTTATAATTCTAAGATTTAAAGAGGAACCAGGCTCTTGGTCTCTAAGGAAAACGGTAAAGAACACCTGATCGTTAAGGTCAAATTGATTGCTTAAGTTAGGTGTTTCGGTTGTTGGACAGGCATTAAATACAGGATCTGCAGTATGTGTCAACGCAGCATTTACGGCCGGATTTAAATAAGGTTTTTGAGATTGCCACCAAGAATCAACATTCATAGTGTTGCAAGTACCAGTGTAAGGGTCAACCAATTGTGTGTAAGTACTGTTTGTGTGTACTTCAAAATGCAAATGAGGCCCAGTTGAAACACCAGAGCTTCCCATAATACCCAAAAACTCTCCTTCAGCAACCATATCTCCTACATTTTTTGAGGTTAGAGATCCACTTTTCAAATGTCCATACCAAGCAATGCTTCCATCGCTGTGCTGAACATATACGGCATTCCATGGAGTCGTAGTGCTAAAATCACAACTGCGATCAAAATTACCATCTCCTTTTGCTATAATTTGTCCAGCTGCTGCAGCAACTATTTCTGCTTGGTCATTGTCCATTGCATACCAAGAAAAAGGCCAAGAAAAAATATCTATGCCTTGATGATTGTATCCATCTGTAGTATCGTAAGTTTTTGTGCCACAATTATAGTCGGTAAGCTGATTTGGAGTGTTTGGGTTGTGATCTACGTAGTTAGAAATTCCCCAAATAGAACTATAAGTTACACTTGAAGCTTTTTGAACAGGCCATATAAAAAGAGGATGACTACCTCTTTTAGCGTTATTAAAAGCTAAGTTGCCGTTGCGCTTAAGTAAAGCTATATTTTCATTCAATTCTTTAAAAATAGCATTACGTTGCTCAAGTGTCAAGCATAATGAGCTATCTGTGTTTTTAATAAATTCACCTCCAAAGACTTCCGAAGGTGCATTTTGAGAATAGCTTAGCTTAAAAGCTAAAATAAGAGCTAGTAAAGTAATTTTTGCTTTCATTATTTTTGAAGTATTGGTTTGCACTTACATCGGAATCATTAAAAAATGTGAGCATAGTTTTTATAAAAATTCTGAAAAAGAGTTTTTCACTTCTAAAAAAGTTACTTTAGTTAGCTAAAGAAATAATAGTATCTTTACTCATTAATAATTTTATGAATCCTTTATTTAAGCTCAAATAGCTTAAATTCAATATATAGTTCAATATGGCTTGTAACAGTTGCGCAACTGGTAAAGACGGTCAGCCAAAAGGATGTAAAAATAATGGGACTTGTGGCACAGATAGTTGCAATAAGCTCACTGTTTTTGACTGGCTGGCAAATATGTCGCTTCCAAACGGACAAGAACCTTTCTTGGGTGTAGAGGTACGTTTTAAAAACGGAAGAAAACAATATTATAAAAATACCGAAAATCTTACACTAAGCATTGGCGATATCGTAGCCACTCAGGCAAAATCTGGACATGATGTTGGGATGGTTACGCTAACGGGAGAGTTGGTGAGAGTACAGATGAAGCGCAAAAAGATTGATATTGACGATTCAGAAGAAGTCTTAAAAATATACCGTAAGGCATCTCAAAAGGACATAGATATTTGGTCAAATTCTAGGGAGAAGGAAGAACCTATGAAGGTTAAGGCGCGTCAGTTCGCAATAGACCTTAATCTCAAAATGAAGATTTC
>JAGQZO010000018.1:12790-18433 GCA_020435515.1 Winogradskyella sp.
TTTAGAGAGTTAATTAAGGTTTTTGCCAGAGAGTTTAAAACCAGAATTGAAATGCGCCAGGTTGGTTTTAGACAAGAAGCAGCAAGACTTGGTGGTATAGGATCTTGCGGAAGAGAATTGTGTTGTTCTACTTGGCTAACTGATTTTAGATCGGTAAGTACTTCTGCAGCTAGATATCAGCAATTATCCTTAAACCCTCTAAAATTGGCAGGTCAATGTGGTAAGCTTAAATGCTGCCTTAATTATGAATTAGATGCTTATTTAGATGCTTTAAAAGCTTTTCCTAAAAATGAAACTAAATTATATACCGAAAAAGGTACTGCTGTTTGCCAGAAGACAGATATTTTTAAAGGTTTATTGTGGTATGCTTATGAAGGGGAATGGATGAATTGGCACGTAGTTACTGCAGAACAAGCCAATGAAATTATCGCAAAAAACAAGAAAAAAGAAAAAGTTGCTAGCTTAGAGGAATACGCAGCCGAACATTTAAAAGACACTAAAACAGAATTTGAAAACGTTGTAGGTCAAGATAGTTTAACACGTTTCGATAATCCAAAACCCAAAAGGAAACGTAATAAGAATAAGAACAGAAACAAAAACCGCAATCAAAAACAGAATGCAAAGAAAAACTAATTGGTTACTATTGGCACTTATAAATTTGTCTTTGGTTACAAGTTGTGATTCTAAAGCTGTATTTGATGAATATAAATCTGTTCCAGACAAATGGCATAAAGATTCAATAGCATCCTTTAATTTCAAAGCACCAGATACTACAAGAAATTACAATCTTTATGTTAACTTAAGAAATAATAACGATTATGCGTTTAGTAATTTGTTTCTCATAGTAGAGTTAAATTACCCAAATGGTAAAGCAGTTACCGATACATTAGAATATAAAATGGCCGCGCCAAATGGGGAACTTCTAGGTTCGGGATTTACAGACATTAAGGAGAACAAACTTTGGTATAGAGGT
The DNA here is from genome assembly GCA_020435515.1 of Winogradskyella sp. GTDB lineage: Bacteria > Bacteroidota > Bacteroidia > Flavobacteriales > Flavobacteriaceae > Winogradskyella. Next base: position 13,764 of record JAGQZO010000018.1, read on the forward strand.
TACAAATTGCCTTTTAGGTTTAGTGAAAATGGTGATTATAGAGTAGACATACAACATGCTATGCGAAAAAACGGAGAGGTTAATGGTGTTGAAAATTTAGAAGGAATTACAGATATTGGTTTTAGGGTAGAACAAGCTCAAAAGTAAAGATCATGGCAAAAAAGAAAACAACAAAGTCCAAATCAGAAACAGTAGATTTTTCAAAATATATAAGATGGTTTTGGATGCTATTTGCAGGCGGAATTCTCGCAGTAGTATTGCTGTTTCTTTTTGCGTCTTGGGGACTTTTAGGAGAAATGCCAGACCATACCAGATTAGAAAACCCAGAAACCAATTTAGCTACAGAAATCATTTCTTCGGATGGTGTAACATTAGGTAAGTTTTATTTTGATGATAATCGTACACCAGTTGGTTATGACGATTTACCTCAGAATCTTGTTAATGCTCTAATCGCTACAGAAGATGCTAGGTACTATGAACATTCAGGAATAGATGCGGTAGGAACATTAAGGGCTGCGGTTTTTCTTGGAGGAAGAGGTGGCGCTAGTACAATTACTCAACAATTAGCAAAACTATTATTTACAAAAAAAGCCTCTGGAAATATCATAAAAAGAATCATTCAAAAAGTTAAAGAATGGGTCATAGCAACGAGGCTGGAAAGGCAATATACTAAGGAAGAAATTATAGCAATGTATTTTAATATCTATGATTTTGGGAATAATGGTGATGGTATTCGTTCAGCTTCCAGAATTTACTTTGGAAAAGAACCAAAGGATTTAGACATAAAAGAGTCTGCAATGTTGGTCGGGATGTTCAAAAATTCTTCACTTTATAACCCAATTCCTTCACGAAATCCTGTCGGCACGAAAAATAGAAGAAATGTGGTATTGGCACAGATGTATAAGTATGATTACATTTCAGAAGAGGTTAAAGACTCTCTACAGGCAACAGAACTTGATCTAGATTTTACACCAGAAACACACAGAGAAGGTATAGCCACTTATTTTAGAGAATACCTAAGAGGTTTTATGAAAGATTGGGCTAATGAAGAAGGCAATAGAAAACCAGATGGTTCAAAATACGATTTATACAGTGATGGCTTAAAGGTTTTTGTTACAATAGATTCGCGTATGCAAAAATATGCTGAAGAAGCTGTCGCTTTACACATGCCGAGGTTGCAAGCAGAGTTTGATAACCAAAATACTCCAGATAGAAATCCTACAGCACCATTTTTAGAGTTAACAAAGTCTGAAATCAATGATTTACTAAAAGCAGGAATGCGAAGAGGTGAGCGTTGGAGAATTCTAAAAGAACAGGGCAAATCAGATAAAGAAATTGAAGCATCCTTTCATAAACCTGTTGAAATGACAGTTTTTAAATGGATTGATGGGAAACCAGGCGAAGTAGACACAGTCATGAAGCCGATCGACTCTATGCGCTATTACAAATCCTTTTTACGTCCCGGTATGATGTCTATGGATCCTTCTAACGGTCATGTAAAAGCTTGGGTTGGTGGGATGAATTATAAGCATTTTAAGTACGATATGGTGAAACAAGGAAAACGACAAGTAGGGTCTACTTTTAAGCCTTTTGTTTACGCTACAGCAATAGACCAGTTACAGGTTTCTCCTTGCGATTCTTTCCCAAGAACTCCAATAACCATTGAAGCTAATAAATTCGGTAATCCAGAACCATGGACAACTAAAAATTCTGACGGAAATTATTCTGGTAAGCAAACCTTAAAAGATGCTTTAGCAAGTTCTACAAACACCATTACCGCTCGGTTAATGAATGAAATTGGCCCACAACCAGTTGTAGAAATGGCCAAAAAATTAGGGGTAGAACAAGATATTTTGCCAGTTCCAGCAATAGCATTGGGCACACCAGATATTAGCGTTTACGAAATGGTAGCGGCTTATTCAACTTTTGCTAACAAAGGTGTTTATAATACACCAGTAATGGTAACACGCATTGAAGATAAAAACGGGACTGTGCTCTATCAAGTGGCACCAGAAAGTAAAGATGTATTGAGCGAAGAGGTTGCATATGTTACTGTTAACCTTATGGAAGGTGTAACACAAGCAGGTTCTGGTAAACGACTTAGACATAATTCTGAATGGCTGAAAAAATCTGCATTATATAAGGAGATAATCACAGGTTATCCTTATGAATTTGATAATCCTATTGCAGGTAAAACCGGGACTACTCAGAACCAAAGCGATGGTTGGTTTATGGGAATGGTGCCTAATTTAGTAACAGGTGTTTGGGTTGGCGCAGAGGATAGAGCAGCTCATTTTAGAAGTATTGATTACGGACAAGGCGCTTCTATGGCGCTACCAATTTGGGGACTATACATGAAAGCCTGTTATGCAGATAAAACTCTCAACGTATCAAAGGGTGGGTTTGAAAAGCCTTCAAAACTATCAATTAACATAGATTGTACTGCGAAAGATGAAGGTGACCTTAGTGATTATACAGACGAGAGTGATGGGGAAGAAATCGAAATAGATTTCGAATAAAGAATCCATAGTCACCCCTTTTTATTTTGCTAGAAACTATTAATTTATAGCATTGTTTTGTATTTTTCCAAAAGGAAAAATATGTAACTATGATTAATAAAAAAGTAGCTAATGTTACTGAAGCTTTGCAAGGTGTAAAGGATGATATGACCTTTATGTTTGGTGGTTTTGGCTTGTCAGGCATTCCTGAAAATGCTATAGCACAACTCGTAAAACTCAATGTAAAAGGGCTAACGTGTATCTCTAATAACGCAGGAGTTGATGACTTTGGACTTGGCTTATTACTTCAACAAAAACAAATCAAAAAAATGATTTCGTCTTATGTAGGCGAGAATGACGAATTTGAACGCCAAATGCTCTCTGGAGAACTTGAGGTAGAATTAATCCCTCAAGGTACTTTGGCAGAACGTGCTAGAGCAGCTCAAGCAGGTTTTCCTGCGTTTTATACTCCTGCTGGTTATGGAACCGAAGTTGCCGAAGGAAAAGAAACAAGAGAATTTAACGGTAAAATGTATGTGTTAGAACATGCTTTTAAAGCGGATTTTGGCTTTATAAAAGCTTGGAAAGGTGATGCGGCTGGTAATTTAGTTTTTAAAGGTACAGCACGCAATTTTAATCCAAATATGTGTGGAGCAGCTAATATTACAGTGGCTGAGGTAGAAGAACTTGTTCCTGTTGGAGAGTTAGACCCAAATCAGATACACATCCCTGGCATATTTGTACAAAGAATATTCCAAGGGCTTCACTACGAAAAAAGAATAGAGCAACGAACTGTAAGACAAAGAAGTTAATTATGTTAGATAAACATGGAATAGCAAAACGTATTGCAAAGGAAGTTAAGGATGGTTACTATGTAAACCTTGGTATTGGTATACCTACTCTGGTGGCTAATTTTGTGAGAGAAGATATAGAAGTAGAATTTCAAAGTGAGAATGGTGTTCTTGGCATGGGACCATTTCCTTATGAAGGCGAAGAAGACGCAGATATAATTAATGCAGGAAAACAAACTATTACTACATTGCCCGGAGCTTCATTTTTCGACTCAGCAATGAGTTTCTCCATGATAAGAGGACAACATGTAGATTTAACAATACTGGGAGCAATGGAGGTTGCTGAAAATGGGGATATAGCCAATTGGAAAATACCGGGTAAAATGGTAAAAGGAATGGGAGGTGCTATGGATTTAGTGGCGAGTGCCGAAAATATTATTGTTGCCATGATGCATACAAACAGAGAAGGTGAGTCAAAACTTTTAAAGTCATGTACTTTACCATTGACAGGTGTTGGCTGTGTTAAGAAAATAGTAACAAACCTAGCTGTAATTGAGGTTACCCCAAAAGGGTTTAAATTATTAGAACGCGCTCCAGGAGTTTCAGTAGATGAAATAAAAAATGCTACAGAAGGGCATTTAGTCATTGAAGGGGAAATACCAGAAATGAAGATATAGTAATATGTTTTTTATAAACTCTTATTTGACACATTTTAATATATAGTTTTTGTAGGAAAAAATAGACGAAATAGACTACAAATGTTAAAAATAAATGTATTTCATCGATTTATAATGCATTTAAGCAGATAAAATGAAAAATAATTAGATATTAGCAATCCCAAGTCAAAAACTAAATTAACCTGAATTTACCATAAACTTAATTTACAGATTTTGCCCCAAATCTACCATAAACTAAAGCTTATGAAAACCAAATCAAATCTACCAGAACCTACTTTAGATGAAAATGTATTGTTTTCAAATCTTAAAAACACTATGCGAGTTATCTCGGGTGTTTTAAAACTTACTAAAAAAATATTCATGCTATAATCCATGTGGTTAGCATGAATATTTTTTATTCTAAAGTAAATTTACTCTTTAATTCAGTATAAGAACTTCCCCCAACGAATACATCAAATTCACCTGGCTCAACAAGGTATTCCCCTTTATTATTATAGAACCCGAGTTCTTTTTTGGTAAGCTTAAATCTCACAGTTTTAGCCTCGCCTGCATTTAATTCTATTAATTCAAAACCTTTTAATTCTTTTACAGGTCTAACTAGACTTGCAACTTTATCTCTAATGTATAGTTGAACAACTTCCTTACCATAAACTTTTCCAGAATTTGTAATATCAACACCAATTTCTACTTCTTCTATGTTGTTG
>JAGQZO010000019.1 GCA_020435515.1 Winogradskyella sp.
TCTCCTTCGTCCCAATGTTGGTATAGACGTTCTTTTATGTCTGCATTAACAGCATTTGGTACTTGGCTAGCCGCCAAACTAAAATCTAAAGCGGCACGCTCAGCCTCATTAAATGCAGGATGCGTTTTGTATTCCCAAATATTATCGAGTTGTTCTTGTTCGGCACCATAACGTTCAGCTGCTCTAATGGCATGTGCCTGGCAGTATCTGCAACCCGTAGCATTACTGCTTACCCAAGCAATCATTCGCTTTAAGGCAGAAGTTACGCGACCTTCATTTGCCATTACAGCTTTATTCAAATTTATAAACGCTTTACTTATGGCAGGTCTGCGTTGCATGGTTAAGACTGAATTAGGGCAAAACCCTAAAGTTTCATTAAAGAATTCTGCTAATTCCTTGGTTTCTAAATCGTGCTCTGGAGATAACGGAGTTACTAGTGCCATAGTTATTTTTTTAGTGGTATTTTTGAATGTACAAGATAGCAGTTCTATAAATTAAACTAAAAGAAAATGGAACATAAAATAGTAACACATTGGCAAGGAGGACTAACATTTGAGTCAGACAATCCTAGTGGAAAAACCGTAATAATGGATACTAATATTGAAGGTCAAAATGAACGTTTTGGACTTTCGCCTAAAGCTATGATGTTGTCATCTTTAGCTGGTTGCTCTGGCTTAGATGTGATTTCTATCTTGAATAAAATGAATGAAAAGATAGATGATTTCAAAATTGAAGTTTCAGGTGAATTAACTGAAGAACACCCAAAGTTTTATCACTCTGTAAGGGTAGATTACCATTTTTATGGTTCAGATTTAAATAAGAAGAAATGCAAACGTGCCGTAAATCTATCTATTGAAAAATACTGTGGTGTTATGGAGATGTTTAGGCAGTTTGCAGAAGTAGAAACCGAAATATTTTACCATGTAGGAACTAAGCACAATATGTAATCTTGTATGCGTTGGACCTTAAAACCAAAACCAGAACCTTCAAAAGTTGAAGCTTTAAAAAACGCACTTCAGGTTGATGAAGTCGTTGCGACATTATTGTTGCAACGCGGCATCGAAACTTATGAAGATGCTAAAACCTTTTTTAGACCAAGTTTTGAGGATTTACACGATCCATACCTCATGAAGGATATGGACAAAGCTGTTGCGCGTATAGAGCAAGCCATTGCAGATGGTGAAAATATTTTGGTTTATGGAGATTATGATGTTGACGGTACTACTTCGGTAGCTTTAATATCTTCCTATTTAAAAACCAGAACGGCAAATGTAGCAACCTATATTCCAGATCGCTACGAAGAAGGTTATGGAGTGTCATACCAAGGTATCGATTTTGCAGATGATAATGGTTTTAGCCTAATCATTGCTTTAGACTGTGGCATCAAAGCCATTGAAAAAGTAGCTTATGCTAAAGAGAAAGGCATCGATTTTATCATTTGCGATCACCATAGACCTGGTGATGAAATTCCAGATGCTGTTGCCGTTTTAGATCCAAAACGAGACGATTGCGAATACCCTTTTAAAGAACTTTGTGGTTGTGGTGTAGGCTTTAAGTTGGTAACGGCTTTAGCTTCAAATCAAGGGCAAACCGTAGAAGATTTAACCGAATATCTCGATTTGGTTGCCACAGCTATTGGTGCTGATATTGTGCCTATTGTTGGTGAAAACAGAGCGTTAGCCTACTTTGGTTTACAGGTTATTAATAGCAATCCCAGACCAGGAATGAAAGCCATAATTGCTGAGGTAAAAAAAGACAAGCTTACCATAACTGATGTGGTGTTTATCATCGCGCCTCGTATAAATGCCGCAGGACGAATGAAACATGGCAATCATGCCGTAACTTTATTAACCGAAACAGATTTTAATCTTGCAGCAAGTTATGCTATAGATATCGATCAATTCAATACAGATCGCAGAGAAACCGACCAACAAATTACGGAAGAGGCTTTAGTTCAAATTGAAAAAAACAATGAACAAGACCGTTTTACAACCGTGGTTTATGACCAAAACTGGCACAAAGGTGTTATTGGTATTGTGGCTTCGCGTTTAACTGAAACCTATTACAGACCAACTCTGGTATTTACAAAAAGTGGCGATAAGTTAGCGGCTTCAGCACGTTCTGTAAAAGGTTTTGATGTGTATAACGCATTAGAAGCTTGTAGCGAATTTATAGAGCAATTCGGAGGTCATAAATACGCTGCTGGTTTAACCTTGTTACCAGAAAACTATGAGGCGTTCAAGGCTAAATTTGAAGCGGTTGTAAAAGAAACGATTGATCCCAAACTCCTAACTCCAGAATTGAAAATCGATTTAGAGATTAACCTTAACCAGATTGATGATAAATTAATGCGGATTATTCGTCAGTTTGCTCCATTTGGACCTGGAAATATGACACCAGTCTTTATGACTCAAGGCATTCAAGATACAGGTTGGGGAAAATGTGTTGGTGAAGGAGATAAACATTTACGTTTTACAGGAATTCAACCCAACAGCAACTCTATTGTGTGCATTGGTTTTGGACTTGGCGATAAATTAGAATTGATAAAAGACAAAAAACCATTTGATGCTGCCTACACCATAGATGAAAATCATTGGAATGGTAATGTTAGTTTACAGTTGAAATTAAAGGATATTAAAGCATAAGATTTTGGCAAAAACAGATCCGTACGCAGCACTTCGCTTTAAAGAATTCAACATCTTTCTTTTAGTAAGATTTGCCTTGGTTTTTGGTTGGTCTATGCAATTTGTGGTTATAGAATGGCAAGTGTATTCTTTAACTAATGACGAACTAAGCCTTGGAATTATTGGACTTTGCGAATTCCTTCCAGCATTCTTTCTAGCACCTTTTGCAGGTCATATTGTAGACAGAAAAGAGAAGCGTAATCTTTTCACAGTCTGTATTGCCTTATTTTCTTTAATAAGTTTTGGCTTGTTTTGGTTAACTTCTGAAAATGTTGAAGCTTCTTGGGAAACCAAAAGTATTTTAATTGGCATCTACAGCTTAGTCTTTTTCGGTGGTGTTTTAAGAGCCTTTTTTGGACCTACTATTTTTTCATTAATTGCTCTAATTGTTCCGAAATCAGCTTACCCAAATGCTGCAACTTGGAGTAGTAGTACGTGGAAAGGTGCTGCTGTTTTTGGTGCATTATGTGGTGGTTTTCTTATTGCATGGATAGGAGTACATTATACACTAGGAATTATTTTTGGGTTAGTGATGTTGGCTTTGGTGTTGGTTTTTCAAATTGGTAAAAAGCCTATTTTAAACAAAGCGACCAACGAATCCATGAAAGAAAGTTTAATATCTGGAATCAAGTTTGTGTTTAACGATAAGGTGATTCTGGGAGCACTAACATTAGATATGGTGGCCGTATTATTTGGAGGAGCCGTTGCCATTTTTGCGGTGTTTGCAAAGGATGTTTTAGATGCTGGCCCACGAGGTTTTGGGATTTTGAATGCCGCTTTATCTTCAGGAAGTATTATAACCATGGTAGCCACAACGTATATTCCTATTACGAAGAATACGGGCAAAAAACTTTTGGTTTCAGTATTTGGTTTTGGTGTGTTTATGATTGTGTTTGGTGCTTCAAAATTACTATGGCTTAGTGTTATCGCACTCTTTTTATCCGGTGTGTTTGATGGTATTTCTATGGTGGTTCGGCAAACTATTCTTCAACTCAAAACTCCTGATCATATGCGTGGTAGAGTTGGTGCTGTAAATTCTATGTTTGTTGGGTCGTCTAACGAACTAGGAGCTGTGGAAAGTGGAATCGCAGCAAGAATTTTTGGCGCTCCTTTAGCGGTTGTTTTGGGAGGTTCAGTAACCCTTTTAACCGTAATCATTATTAGTTTAAAAAACAAACCACTTCGTGAGCTCGATTTACAAAAAGATGTTGAAGAGCATTATGATGAAATAAGAGACTAGTATTTTTTTAACTGAAGGCTTTCTCCATCAAAAACACCATAAGTGTAATACTGTATCCAATCACCTAGATTAATGTATTTTGAAGTGTCATTAAGCTGAATGTTCAATGGCAAATGTCTGTGCCCGAAAATAAAATAGTCACGATGCTTATCTTCGAGTTTGCGCTTGCAATACGAAACTAACCATTCATTATCCTCACCAAGAAATTTTGCATCGTCATCGCCTGAAATCAATCTGTTTTTTACAGAGAAATATTGTGCAATCCTAATACCAATATCTGGATGCAACCATCTAAACAACCACTGAAAAAAAGGACTTGTAAAGACTTTTTTCATGCGTTTATAGCCTTTATCACCAGGGCCCAAACCATCACCATGCCCAATAAAAAACGTACTTCGACTACGCTCAGCATCCATTTTAAAAGTGAATTCTTGCGGCTTATGAAAAACAGGAATATTGAGTTCGTCTTCAAAATAACCGTTCATCCAAAGATCATGGTTGCCCACAAAGTAATAGATAGGAACACCAGAGTCTGAAATTTCGGCTAATTTGCCCAAAGTCCTTGTAAATCCTTTAGGAATTACGGTTTTGTATTCAAACCAAAAATCAAACAAATCGCCCATTAAAAAAATAGCCGCAGCATCCTGTTTTACTTCATCTAACCAAGTGACGAATTTTTTTTCTCTAGGACGAGAAGCTTCCATAGTTGGCGCACCCAAATGGTTGTCTGAAGCAAAGTAAACTTTTTTGCCTTTTGGGATTTCTATGTGATGATTTTTACTCATTGTCTGAAGCAAACCATTCTGCAAAGCTGGTTGCCGTCTCTTGAAGTTTTAAGGAATGTAATTTTATAGTGCTTGGTAAGCGTTTTTTTATTTTTTCAGCAAAATCTATGACCATCATTTCGCTAGTGGGTTGATAATTTACCAAAAGAACGTTATGACCTCTGTTTTCTAATTCTTTAGCTAGTTCTACATGCGGTGTGTTTTTGTTAAATACCGTGGCATGGTCAAAAACATCAACAATTTCATCTTTAACAATCTTTTTTAAATCACCAAAATCTATGACCATTCCAAATTTTACGTTGTTATTGTCCGAAATTGGTGTGCCAATAACCGTAACGTCTAATCTGTAACTATGTCCGTGTACATTTTTGCACTTTCCGTCGTAACCATATAGTGCATGTCCGGTTTCAAAAGAGAATTGTTTTGTAATTCGAATTTTGTTCATTAGGAATAAATAATAGTGCAAAGATATTATAAATGTAAAACGAACACGATTTTAGATTACATTTGCCCACTTTTTTAGAACTTTTGAAGTTAAAAAATGAAAACAACCCTTCTTTTTTAGACTAAAGTGGACAGCCTTTTTGAAGCTATTCCCTTTGCGGAAAATCCTCTTTACGAGAATATTATAGCAGATATTTTATCTAAGCAATACAGTATTATAGACAATTTTTTTACAAGCGAAGAAGTTTTGGCTTTGCGTGAGTCATTATTGCATAAATATGAAGAAGATGCCTTCAAAAAATCTGCAATAGGCAACAGAACCAATGAGGTTATAAAAAAGGCTATTCGTGGTGACATTATTCTTTGGATAGACGAAGACAAGGCCAATAGGGCAGAAGCCCTATTCTTTAATAAGATTAATGACCTTAAATATTACTTAAATAGAACTTGTTTTTTGGGCATTAACCAAAAGGAGTTTCATTATGCTATTTATCCAGAAGGTACATTTTATAAACGTCACTTAGATACGTTTCAGAATGATGACCGAAGAAAACTGTCCTTTGTTTGTTACTTAAACGAAGAAAACTGGAAACCAGAAAACGGTGGTGAACTTGTGTTGTATTTGGGAGATGGTGAGGAAATCATTTATCCTTTTCCTGGTAAAGTAGTCATTTTTGAAAGCCAAGTTCTTGAGCACGAAGTAAAACCTGTTAATACACCAAGATTGAGTATTACAGGTTGGCTAAAAACCCGATAAATTATCGTCTTTTGTTTTTATTGTAAAAATAGATGACTATAAGTACGATTGCTAAAATTAAAAACAGTCTATTTCCCATATTATTCGTTTTTTGCTCTTTTTTTGTTATATCTGTAAATTACGTAAGCAATAATCACTAAAATTACAAAAGGTATCATAGAGCCAATAAACACACCAATGCTGTAGCTGTCATCTGGTGCGGTTTTTAATTTTTCCTCAATGCTTACTTCTTGTAGAATAGAAATTAATAAGTTCATACGTTATGCCGTTTACAATTCAAATTTAAGTGTTTTGTATAAGTGTTTTGAATGTTTTTCTAAATTTTATGATCAACGGAAGTCCTCTAGCAATAATCCATAGGGTAAAAGCCATAAAAATGCCGTGTAATTTATAGTCTAAATAATCGGTCGTAAAAATAACAGGAATAAAAACCAAAAGGGTTGAGAATAAAAGTACATTTCTTAAGTATTCCATTTTTCCTAAGCCTTTAAAAACACCATCAAAAATAAAGGCAAGTGCACACAAGGGCTGCATAGCAAGAACAATCCAAAACACTTTGTAGAATTCATCTAAAACAGCTTTGTCATATGTAAAGATAGTTCCAATAGGGTAATAAAAAAGTGCTCCAACTAAGCCAATAATGACACCGACCACGATACCATATTTTATGAGCTTATTACTGAGCGTTATGAGTGTTTTATAATCTTTAGCACCAAAGAGTTTGCCCGACAGAATATTGCCAGCACTGGCATAACCATCTATTAGAAAGGCACCTAAAAACCAGAGATTAATTGCTATAGTATAGGCGGCAATATATGTTGTGCCATATTTTGTAGCATAGCTTGTACCAAAATACAATGCTACATTAAGTGCAATGGTTCTAATAAACAAGTTAACAATCATTAAGATAAAGCGATTAATCTCTTTGTTGAAGGGAAATCTTACCAACAGAGGAATATCCGTTTTCTTCAGAATATAATAAACAGAAAGCACTGCCATTAAAATCTGAGCCAAAACACTAGCATAGGCAGCACCTTTAATATGCATTGCTGGTATAAGCCCATCTATACCATAAACCAATACAATATCTAAAACAATATTGACCATGGCTCCGGTTATGGCAATTAGCATAGGATGATAGGTGTTTTGCAAACCTCTAAACGTTCCAAATACAGCAATGGTAAAGAGCGTAAATGGAAAACCGAAAACTCTGATATGATAATAGTCTACGCTATAAGTTAATATTAAATCCGAAGCATTATAAAGTTTAAAAATCTGTGCAGCTAAAGGATATGTTATAACAATAATCAAGAGACTTAGTGATGTAACAATAAACATGGCTTGCGCAGGTAGGTTTTTTACTTCACTTAATTGATCTGCACCTAAGTACTGAGAGACTATGGATGAAATGGCGCTACGTGTTTGCCCCAATACCCAAATAAGCATTGATAGGAACGTGGTAACGATACCTACGGCAGCTAGGGATTCTATAGCGTTTAGATCTATATTTCCAATGACTGCCGCATCAGTTAACGATAAAATAGGCTCAGATATACCAGAAATTAATGCTGGTATGGCGAGTTTGTTAATGTGTTTTAAAGAAAGTTTTGTTGCGCTCAAAGGACTAACTCATAACAGTGAAAGGGATATTTGCTTTGTTTAGGAAAGTAAATATCACCCAATCTTTTATAACCGCGAAGTTCGTAAAACTTTTGGTTTCTTTTGTTCTGTGAGAAGGTGTCTAATCTTATAGAGCTATAGCTGTTTTCTATAGCGTAATCTTCGGCAAAGCCCATAAGTTGTTGTGCATAGCCTTTACCTTGCGATTTTGGATGGACGGCTAAGCGATGGATGTATATATTATTTTCGTTTTTAGTTAACCAATTTACAGGTACATATTCTTTGTCCATAAAGGTTGAAATAACTATAGAGCCTTTTATTTCAGAGTTTATTTCTAAGACATATAGCTCATTCCGTTCAATATCTTTTATAAAAGCAGAACGGTTAGGGTAATGTTCGTTCCATTGATATATACCATTGGCTATCATGGCTTTTGCACAAGCTTTTGTTAAATCCATTATAGCTTTTATATCTTCAGTCTTACCTTTTCTAATCATTTTTAAATTGTACTTTTGCCTTAAATATTTATGACTATGAAAACGATTTTAGTTCCTGTTGGGTCTTCAAAAAATGCAAAATCACATTTACAATACGCTGTTGATTTTGCCAAAGCTTTTGGGGCTAAGCTATATGTGGTTCAAATATATAATGTTTACACCAAAGCAGGAACCATGATAAAGGTAGATCATATTTTGGAGCGAGAGTCTAAAGCTTTTTTAGAATCGCATGTTGCTTCTATTGACACTAAAGGGGTTGAGGTTGTTACCAAAACCTTTAAAGGCAAATTAATAGATACTATTGAAAAAGTTTGCCATGCGCTTGATGTAGATTTAATTATTTTGGAACCAAGAACCAACTCTATTAAAGACGAGGTTTATTTGGGTAAGACGTCTGGAAAAATTGTAAAACGCACTCAAATACCAGCTCTAATCGTTCCAGAAGGGTATGTTTACAAACCAATTGTAAAAATGCTTTTAGCAGTAAAATCTGCCATAATAAGACGTAATGGTGTACTGCAGCCCATACATGATATAAAAAATCAATTTAAATCTGTGCTCAATATATTGTTGGTAAGGACTCCTTATCATGAGGAAGGCGATTTTGAATTGAGTGAAGAACTTAAGAGCATGGTAACCAATACCACTATAGCAGAAAGCCCAACAACATTTCAAGCTGTTTTAGAGCATTACAAAAGCCATAGTCCAGATTTACTTTGTGTTGTGAGAAGAAAACGAGGGTTTTTCTCAAAACTTTGGGAAGATGATGTTATTTTAAAAAAAGATTTTCATAGCTCTACAATTCCTGTTTTGGTGTTAAGTGGATTAAAATAAAAAAGATATATTTACACCGATAAAAAAGAGGGGCATTAGCTCAGCTGGCTAGAGCGCTACGCTGGCAGCGTAGAGGTCATCGGTTCGACTCCGATATGCTCCACAAAAAACCTTGGGACGAACCCAAGGTTTTTCTTTTTAGAGCGAACGATTTCTTAGTTTTTCTTTTTTGGAATTGGGCAGGTTTTAATACCAAATGGTGCATATAGTGGGCAAAAACTAATTAAACTAGTTAAAACAAATACAGCCGAAAGAACTAGTAATATAATTCCCCAGGTTCCTGTAATTACTTCTTTAAAGTATAGTACTCCAATTATTGCAGCGATTATTATTCTAATAACTCTGTCTGCAGTTCCCATATTTTTTTTCATGGTATTTTTTTTAAAATTATACTACAAAGATTATGAACTTTAAAAAGCTGTGCAGTGACCTTAGTCACACTAAGGGTAAATTTTAATTTGGCCAGAGATTTGCTCTACCTTGCCTTCTATTTCAAGCTTTTTTAAAGTGCGAGTAATTACCTCGCGTGCGGTACCAAGTTCATTAGCCAATTAGGTGTGGCTCATTTTTATAGAAGCACTATTGGTTAATTCTAGTTTGCCTTTTAAGTGTTCATACAATCGTTTATCCATATTATCTACTAATAGATGGCCAATGGTATTTAGTAGTTCAGAATAGCGCAGATTAAACTGATCGTAAAATAGCTCATTAAAATCTGGAAAATCTTTTAACCACTTAGGAAGCAACCTAACAGGAATTAATAAGATTTTTGAATCTTCTTCTACACTAGCAAATACCTTGCTTGGTGTATTTTTTAATGATGCATAAAACGTCATTACACAACTTTGGGATGGTTGAATGTAATATAATAAAAGCTCTTTGTCATTAAACCTAGAATATACTTTTACCAATCCTTCAAGAACAATTGGTAAAACTTTGACGTATTGCTCTGCCCTTAAAATTTCCGCACCTTTTTTGAACTGTTTTACAGAAGACTCATCAAGTACCTTTTTTAATAAAGGAGGCTTTAAAAAAGATAAGGTGCTGATATCAAAATCCATGTATTTGTTTTTTCAAGTAAAAATTAAAAATATACTCTAAATACGGCATTGGTTGTTAGGCCTAATGAGAATCGTGAAAACTTATTAACCGTGTTAGTTTCACTTACCCTATAATAATCATTTATAGAATTTTCTCTATTAGAAATGTTCCAAATTGAAGCACCGATTTCCGATCTAAATCTGTTATTAATTTTGAACTTGTATATAGCGGAAGCGTCTATCCTTAAATAATCTAATAAACGTTCACCATTAGCCGCATCAAAATTAACATCATCGTTTACTATTTCATTACCAGATAGAGGTATGGAGGTAGGATTTCCTGTTCTGTAATTTACACCAGCAGAAATATTTAAAGATTCATTGCTAAAGGTTGTTCCAAGTGTAAAAGAGTGTGTAATATCAAAATTACTAGGAAACTCAAAGTCTTCAAGAGCTTCAAATGTGTAAGTGTTATTTAAATGAGAATAACTTAACCAACTATTGAATTTCCCGAATGTTTTTCGACATAAAATCTCTAGACCGTAAGCGTTGTAACTCCCTTTTTCTTTTGCAAATTCGTACTTTGTAGTAAAACTTTGGCTTTGGGTAGTTATCCCTTCAACGGTTTTATAGTATCCCTTTACATCAACCAACCAACCGCTATTTTTATATAATATCCCTAAGGAAGCTTGTTTACTTTGTAAGATAGGAATACTATCATTATCTGTTAATTGCCACCTCCGCTTTTCAATACCCAAAAAATCATTTTGGAAATTAACAATCTGTGAGGTGCTCTGATGTTTGTATTCACCTTGAGCCTCAATCTCTATGTGTTCTCCAATAGATTTTCTAATACTTAGTCTTGGCTCAATAATCAATTTTTCAAACCTAGTTAGGTAATTTGCTCTGATACCCCCTCTAAAAGAAAAGTCTTTATTGGGGCTTTTATACCAAGCCTGACCAAAAGCTCCATGTTCTCGTAATATTTCTTCATCACGTCTCACAAAACGTGGTAAATCGATATCATTTAAGTTGATAACTTCGGTTTCTGTAAACTGATAACCAAGATTAAAACTCCATAGATTTTGTTCGTACAAATTATTTAATTGTACGCTTGTTTCTGAAACAACATTTTCCTGTAATTGAAGCTGATTGTTTAATACATCTGCATTAAGGGCATCAAGCTTATATTCATTATTGTAAGCGTTTATAGTTGAGGAAAAATTAGTATTCCATTTCCTTTTATAGCTAAATCCAACCGCAAGACTGCTTTGGGATATATTACTACGCCTACTTCTCGATATTCCATTGACATCTGCGGTTTCATTGAACCCTAAATCGTTATTTATTAGAATGAAATTTAATCTAACAATGTCTTTATCGGTAGGTTGATATAACCATCTCATAGAGGCATCATAAAAATTAAATTCCTGTTTAGAGTTGGTTACATTTGAAGTATTGTTTTCGGCTTCGGTATCTTGAGTTACCCTGTCAAAATAGGCATCATAGGTTGGAGTCCTAAAAAAGTCATCTAAGGATTTTCTTGATGCAATTTGAAGTGATGACCTTTTTCCTATAGGAATATTGGAAAACAACTCTGCATTTAAAAAATTAACTCCAAAAACACCGTTGAATTTTGAATCGATCTGTTTTTCGGTCTGCATATGAATTGTCCCAGATACACCATCTGTTAATGATACGTCTGAACCATTGTTAATAACACTTGCCGTTTGGGTCATTAAAGGGTTAAAACTAGAGATAAGACCAAAAAAATGACCCGTTTGGTACATTTTTATACCATCCCAAAGCATCAAATTCTGATCGTTAGAACCGCCTCTAATATTAATATTTGAAACTGTTTCATCAACACTCAAAATACTTGGCAAAGCCTGCACGGTCTGTAGAACATCAGATTCTATAAGGCCTGGTAAAAGGCTAAATCGTTTGTAATCTATAGACGTTGTCCAATCTTGTCGTTTATCGATACCTCTAACAAGATATGTTTCAATCAGCACAGGAGCTATGACCTCTTCTTGAATGCGCATTGTTATAGTTCCACAATTTTCTGAGTTGAAATATTTTACTTGGCGCTCAATGGTTTTAAAGCTAATATGCCTTATGGTTAGTAATTCATTTTGAGACTTCAATTCAATTTCAAAATACCCATTTTTATCAGTAATAGCATAAACGGACTCGCCACTAACTGAGGCATCAACAATAGGGTTTTGTGATTCAGAATCTTTAATATAACCACAGAGTTTTATGGCTTTTGAAATGGTATAAACCAAAGCACTAATCTTTTCAAAAATCAGGTTGGTTTGATCTTCAAGATTCTTAATCTTGGCAGACAAGTTCAAATCTTGTGGAACAGGCAGTACGGTAATACCTTCTAAAAGACTACTCTCATAATTAAAAGTAATGTTGTGTGTTTTTGAAACTTGTTCTAGAACGACAGAAATAGAAACTTTTTGCTGTGAAGCTTGCCCTAGAGACCTAAACAGCGAAAAGAAACAAAGAAAAAGAAAAATGTATAACCTAGTTTTTACCATTCCTTATTATGACCTCGTTAGTATTTTGAATGGTGTAGGTCAAATGAAGGGGATTTGAGATAGATTTCAAGGCATTTTCAAGATTGTTATGTTCAAAAGCACCAGTAAATTTCACATTTAGATCTTGCGGATAATCTACTTTTACATTGTATTGCTTTTCAAGTTCTACTATCACATCTTTAAATGAGGCATTTTCAAAAACACTCATATTTTTAAGCCAATATGGCTCAGAAATCGTAACACTAGATGTTATACTTTTTCCCGACGATAGAGAAAACTCGGTGCCAGCAGGCAACTTCACCTCACTGTTGTTATAAGTTACAAGCACCAAACCCTCATAGCATGCAACTTTGAAAATACCGTCTCTAGATAGAACATTAAACTCGGTGCCCAAAACACTAACCTTTCCAAACTCAGTATTAACATCGAATCGTTTACCTTTTTCTACATCAAAAAAGGCTTCACCTTTTAAATCTATAGATCTATTCTCATCCCATTTAGAGCTGTTGTATTTCAACTCCGACAATTCATTAAGGTTTACTGTTGAATTATCAGGGAGTGTTATAATTTCATTTTGAGCAAAATCTGTATTGAATGCGTTTATTTGGTCTTTGTTTAATATAGTAAATAGAGCAAAACCAACTACAAGAATAGCTGCCAAGCTAGTAACTACTCTTAGCCAATTAATGGTATTGCCTTTATGGGAAACCAATTTTTTGTCCACTACATCAAAAGCTTCAACTTTTGCATTAGTGCTACCACTAAATCGTTGGGCTTCCTCAATAATTTCCTTATAAAGGTCAGCATCCTCTAATGCATCAAAAGCCTTTGACTCTGTATCAGAAAGGCTATTATTCAACCATTTTTTTATTAATTGTTCTTTGTCCATAACATACAGTTATATAATTAAAACAACTTAAATTATAATTGTCCCGAAATTATTTTCGATTTAATTCTTCAAGCTCATTTTTAAGTTTATTTAAGGC
>JAGQZO010000020.1 GCA_020435515.1 Winogradskyella sp.
GCAACCAACGTAAAATAGCTGTGTTGCTTTGGCTAACCGTGTAAACACCACTTAATTGACCATTGGTAACTATAGCCTCTTTTGGGATTAATACCATAGCCGTTTCAGCTTTTCTTTCCACTGGAAATTGTACTGTAGTAAACATACCTGATAAGATATTAGCATCTGTTTTATCTAATGCAATTTTTACCAAATATTGTCCACCAGTTTGTGCTGCAGAGGTACTGACTTCGGTTACTTTTCCAGAAATAGTTTGGTTAATAGATTTTACATTTACACTTACTTTTGTATCTTTTTTTATGTCTGAAATTTCGGTTTCTGGCACCATTGCCATCACTTCAAAATCGCCTGGTGCTTCTATTGAAATTAAAGGCTGACCTGGATTTGCCATATCGCCTTTTTTTACATTTTTACTAGTCACAACACCGCTAAATGGTGCAGTGATATTGGTATAAGCAAATTGTGCATTGATTTCGTTTTTCATTTGTTTTGCAGCTTCTAAACCTGCTTTTGCCATTTCAAATCTAGAAGTCATATCGTCTAGTTCTTTTTGAGAAGCACTGTTTTTTGCAAACAAAGCTTGAAAACGCTCGTAATCTTTTTTGGCGTTATTAAATGCTGCTGTAGCTTGAGTGATGTTTGCATTGACTTGAGCACGTTTGGCTTGTAAATCAGCATTGTTAATAGCTACTAATAATTGTCCTTTAGTCACTTTATCGCCGACATTCACAGGAACGTTATTGACATAACCCATCATTCTTGTACTCAAATTAGCGCTGTTTTCGGCTTGTATTTTTCCGCTTACTGCTAAAAATGGGCTATCATTATTGTCGCTAACCTGTGCCACTTTTACAGCAATAACTGGAGAGTTATCTGCAACTGCTTTTTTGTCTTCGCTACCACAACTTAACAATCCTAATAAAGTGATAACGGCAAATAATTTATGTATAGATAATGTCTTCATTTTAGTTTATGGTTAAAAAATTTAAATACGCTTTTGTGCTATTATATTCAAAAATGGTTTGGTAATATTCGAGTTCTTTTTGTGCAAATTGTGTTTCTGCAATAAGTAAATCTGTTGTTTTTTCTAAGCCTTCTTTAAATCGGTTTGTTCTAATTCTTAAAGCTTCTTTAGATTGCTCCATGGCTAATTTTGATAACTCTAGTTTACTTTCCATATCTTGAAGTAATCGCTTAGTCTTGTTGAGTTCTAATTGACTTTTAGATACATATTGCTGATACTCTAATTTTGATTTTTCTAGAGTTGCTTTAGACTTTTTGGCTTTGCCAAAACGTTTGGTACCTTGAAGAATGTTCCATTTTAATTCGGCGCCGATTAAGTAGCCATCCGCACCAAACTGAAATAAGTTATCATCGTACAATTGGTAGCTACCAAAGGCGTTTAAGGTTGGTAGAAAGGTCATTTTATCTGACTTGTACATGGTCTCTCTAGCATTTGCTGCCATTTGCATGGCTTTGATATCGGCACGTTCTTGGCTAAGTCCGTTATCGGATTCTAACATGGTAGCTTCAAGCTGTAATGAATCTTGAGGCCTAAACACCACATCAGAAGCGTCATTCATTAAAAACGATAAATAATTTGAAGCATTTTTTACATTACTCCTAGCCGATTGTAACTGGTTTTTAACATCGGTCACCCGCACCTCTACCAATAACACATCAGATTGTTGTAAATAGCCTTGTTCGTAACTATTTTGAGCCAATTGTAAATTAGCTTCGGCAGCTTCTAAAGCTTTCTCCAATACAGCTACGGCTTTATAAGCTAACTGCAATTGCATATAGGCATTTTC
Organism: Winogradskyella sp.; assembly: GCA_020435515.1. Classification (GTDB taxonomy): domain Bacteria; phylum Bacteroidota; class Bacteroidia; order Flavobacteriales; family Flavobacteriaceae; genus Winogradskyella. Next base: position 1,812 of record JAGQZO010000020.1, read on the forward strand.
AACTTCAAAATTCACGTAATCCTTAACTCTGTCTGTTTGTAGAGCCATAGCTTCCATTTTATACTTTGCGGCTTTACGTTGGTAAAACCCATCCATATTAATTAATGGTTGCTGAAACTCAAAAACCGTAGCATAGTTTTGAATCTGACTAGGGTCGTTTAAGGCATCAGGATTAAAATCGGCTTGAGTTACAATCTCTTGATTAAGTCTTGAACCAAAAGCCATTAAAGGATTCGTTGTGGCTATTGCAGTATGAGACACACTAATATTTGGCAAAAACACCGCATTGGTCTGCCTGTAATCTGCTTTGGCCTCATTAAAAGCTTCAACAGAAATCTTTATTTGCTGATTGGCTTCTGAAACGATACTCAAAACTTCAGCTTTTGAAATAGATTTTATATCCTGTGCATTGTAACTGGATATAAAACCAATACCAATTAATGTGATAAGATATTTTAGTTTATACATGTCGTATTTAATTTGATTCAAAATTAAGGTGCGCCATAGTTTTAGTTAGTAACAAAGGTTACTAAAGCAAGAAGCACCTTTAAAAAAAGATGCTTCTTAACACTAACCAAAAAAAACTAGTTAACCAAACTAGTCGACCTTTCTCGTTCCACCATGTCCTCCTGCAACAACAATCATTATTTTAATACTCAAATAGATGAATTTAAAAAACTGTAAAATAGGATTCATCATTTTAAAACGCTGATATTTTGAAATTCTTTGTGTCATAATTATTAAATTTATTCAGGGATCAACCTTGTTGCATTTGATTCCTATTCAGGAATCAACCTTGTTGCATTTGATTCCTATTCAGGAATCAACCACCAAAATGGTTTCATTTTTGCTTTATACATAAAGGCATAGTGCAAAGCTAGTTTTAACCAGTGCCCTGCCAAGCCTATTTCCCCAAAGGTTTTCCCTAATTGTCTTCCTTGTGTTTTAGGGTACTTTTTATAATCTGGTACAATAGGATAAGTTGTAATACTTACTCCACTGCCTTGTGTCATTCCATAACCAGCAGAAGCGATACAAGCGGCACCCATATTTCCTAAACTGCCTTTGTGATGTAACGATTCCTTACCAGATTTTATACTATCTATGATATTATCTGCTACTAATTTTGCAGTAATGCCGGAAGGCATTCCAGTACGTGGTGGCGCTGGTGAAATTACCGTCCCATTTTTACTCTGTCTTGGTTTTGAAATGGCGTGTGGCGGTGCAAATGCTATCCCAGGCGCAAAAATATTTTTGTATGATGGGTTTTGATAAGTTTCAGGCCAATCTTGAACGGTCCAGTCTTCATATGGTTTTGGAGAGTAATCAGCATCTACAATCATAAAACCTTTGAAGAGCTTATCGGTAATATCATTACCATTTTTATCATAAGCTTTAAAACCGTGACCAGAAAATGCTGGGATTAACATTGCAAAATCGTAAGTTTCAGTTTTATACTCACCTTCGAGATTTTCATAATGCGCTATACCGTCTTCAATTTTATTAACTCCAGCACCCAGAATCCATTTAATGTCTCTGTCTTCAAAAATCATTTCTACCATTTCACTAGACTTCATAGTCATGCCATGATAACTCATGAGCATACCATCCATACCAAAATCCCCTAGATGATATTCGTTAGAGATCCAGGTAATTTCAGCATTATCTCTTACACCATGACGTCTCAACTCTTGCTCAACATTGAGTATATACTCAAAAGCTGCACCTTGGCACGTGGCTTTTCCATGACCAGTACCGATAAGGATTTTAGCCTTCTCTCCAGATTTTAATTTCTGGATAATTGCTTTCAATCCTTCCCATGCATGCTCAGCATGACCATAGGTACACACAGAATAAGTTCCGTTTTTTCCCGGCATTAACCCTTCTGTAGCTTCAAAATTTAATTTTGGGCCAGTAGCATTAATTAAATAATCATAGGTGACTTTCTCTGTCGTTCCTTTTTTATCTCCTGTAACATATTCCGCTACAACATAAGGCTTAGATTCTATTGTATCACCTTCAGGATGAAATGTTACGGCTTTTGCTTGTTTGTAATCAATACCTTTCTTTTTATATAAAGGAGCCAAAGGAAATAAGATTTTTTTAGATTTCATTCTACCAATACCAACCCAAATATTAGATGGTATCCATTGGTAATTACTGTTAGGAGACACAACAACAACTTCGTGCTCTTTTGATAGCTTACGTCTTAAGTGAGACGCTGCTACATGCCCTGAAATTCCGGCTCCTAAAACAACTATTTTTGACATTTTGTTGAAATTATGAATTTAGCTTGAGACTAAAACGAAGTTTATTGGCTTTAATCCTATGTAAAGATTATATATAAAAATAACTTTTACAGTAACCTATGTTACAGTAGCATATGTGAGCAACTATTTTTTGATGATTTTCTTTTCAATTTTGGTTGATCCATTTTTGAAAATCAAAATATATTCTCCAGAAGCCAAATCAGACAAGTCTATTGGAATAATTTGATTGCCTATACCTTCTTCTACTAAAGATTCTTTTACCTTTTTACCTAACAAATCAAAAATCTCTATTTTAGTTTGCTCTGCGTTAGGAATAAAAACTTCAATTGAAAACATATCAGTTGTAGGATTTGGATAAACTTTTAAATTGAAAATGTTATTTGAGTTAAGTGGCACATCATCAACACTCAATGCACTTTTTAATATTGAAACCTTAAAAGCTAGATTACTTGCACTACTCTGTGTACCAGTATTAATAAAGAAAATATTTTCTTGTGTACTTTCTATACCTCCAAAAATATATCCAACTAAAGTTGTACCTTCAGGTAAACTGTTTATATCAACAATTTCTTGTGTCAAATAGATATTTGCATCATTTACAGGTATAAATTCAGCACCTGAGCCCAAAAGTGCTGGCATTTCAATTCCCAGACTACTCTCTAGCATAGATCCATCACTAAATCTTGTTACTTTACTAATTGTTTTTACAAATGGTACATCATTGTCTTGTATCAAATTACCATTTATATCTAATTTATATTGACTCATTCCACCAAAAAACAAGGTGTGCATTGTGCTATTTGAGATATCATATAATGGGATTTTTGCACTATGGTATTGGCTTAGGTATTGATTAAACGTATTATTTACCGTATAACCAGATGGTGTAACATCAACAGTATTTAACCAAGGTAAATCAACATTATGCTGAAAAACACCACTAAACATAGTAAAACCTTGAGATCCATCTGGGAAAAATTGAGGAGCCATATTATAGTCTCGTCGATGTAAATTATTGGTATCGTTTTGAGCTGAATAATTTGTTATTGATAAGTTTGTACCATCATCTAAAATTTGAAAGGTTCTAATTTCTTCAGTATAATTTTGAATAAAACCTGGTCCATTATTTGGTCCCATAGGGTTATATCTACCTTCAAAATATTGTCCGCCACATAAATAAAAAATGTCATTCAACAATCCTAATTGCCCACCGGTAACCGCTAAATTAGTTTCTGTAATTTGTCTAAAATATGGCAAAATAGTTGTGCTATTAATAACAGCATTTGCTAAACCGTCTACATCAATTGCAGTTAATTTATCATATGTAATGTGGTCATTTTGGGTTGCGCTAAAACCATAACCACCCATAATGTATAATGTGTTTCCTTTTTGATAAAACTCCTGATTTGTAGATTGTAACTGTTCAAATATAGATGACTGCAAAACATTCAAAGATGTACTCCAAGTTTGGTTTGCTACAGGATCTACTATGTAAACACTTTTGTTATTATCATTTTCTAAAAAGGCAGCAAATGGTTGCCTTCTATGCAATCCATCTATTCTACCGCCTATAATAATCCATTTACCATCAGAAGTTTTTCCCCATGAAAAAGAATGTACACTTGGTGCGTTAGTAATTGATAAAGGTTCTATTAAAACTGTGAATTCTTCTTGAGAGTAACACGCATTAATAATTATTTGACTAATGATTAATAGAAAAGTAATTTTAATTTTCATTATAGATAAGTTTGCAATAATTTATCGAAGTTGACAATTTAAATTCATATAAGCTGTTACAATTGTTACACAAAATAAAAGAGCACCAAAATTGGTGCTCTTTTCATAGAAACAGTTATTGCTCATACCTTAATAACTGGTATCGTCTAATTTCACCTTACCGTGAAATGTTTTGTATAAAAATAAGAAGTATGCCGCTAATAATGGCGCTCCAATAAGTACAATAGTGAGCATAATTCCCAAAGATTTTTGCGAAGATGCTGCATTGTAAATCGTCACGCTATACTCAGGGCTTATGGTTGATGGCAATAAAACCGGATATAACTGAAATGCCACCAACATTAGTAAAAACGCCATAATTAATGATGAAAATATTAAAGCTTGAGCATACTTTTTCTTAGAGACCAACCTAGGCACATTGGCTACTGCCAAAAATGCTAGAATTGGTAAAATAAAAAATACAGGCTGTTCTTTAAATTTATCTGTAACACCTGGCAAAAAGGTTAAAGTATACAGCGACGTGATTGCGAAACTGATGATGAAGAATATCATCCCTTTTTTTAGTAAAAAGGATAATCTGTCGTGCAATCTACCTTCCGTCTTTAATAATAGAAAAATAGCACCTTGTGTCATAAAAATGGATAAGGTGGTAAAGCCTACCATTAGTGCGTACGGATTTAAAAATGAAAAGAAAATACCTCCTTTGTATTCAAAATTTTCATGAAGTTCAAAACCCTGAAGCACATTGCCCAAAACCACACCTAACAAAAACCCTATTAAGGTATTAGATATAAAATAGATAATATCCCAAGTTTTTCGCCACCATGTCATTTCTTCCGCACTTCTAAATTTTATGGATGCTGAACGCAATACAAGAAGCATCAGGAATAACATAAACGGAATATACATAGCAGACAACATCGTGGCATACATTACTGGAAATCCAGCAAATAATGCACCACCACCAATAATTAACCATACTTGATTGGCATCCCAAAGTGGACCAATAGCATTAATGGCAACACGTCTGCTCAAATCTTTTCTTAAGAACAAATGCCATGCACCTGCACCATAATCAAAGCCTTCTAAAATAGCATAACCCGAAAACAATAGTCCTACAACCAAATACCATAATGTTGGATAATCTATACCTAAAAATGTTTCCATGATGTTGCTATTAAGTGTATTTTAAAAATTCGTCTGGGTGTTCTGCCTCTATATAAGGTCCGTGTTTAATCTTCTTATTTAAAGAATAAAGGAAGAGTAAAAACAATATCGCATAAACCACAAAGAATAAGATTAATGAAAATAATATTTGATTAGCAGACACTTCTTGCGAAAAAGCGTCGCTAGTTTTTAAGTGACCGTAAACCACCCAAGGCTGTCTTCCCATTTCGGCAGCAAACCATCCTGCCTGATTGGCTATTTGTGGTAATAATACCGAAAAGGCAAATATTCTAAGCAACCATTTCTTTTCGAATAACTTACCACGCCACCATAAATATGACGCATAAAGTGTCAATCCGATTAAAAACATACCAATAGAAATCATGATATGATAAAACTGAAAAACCGCATTGACCTGCGTGGGTATTTCATCTTTTGGAAATGCATTCAATCCTTGTATGGGTTCTTCAAAATCTTGATGTACCAAAAATGATAATCCACCAGGAATGCCTAATCCAGTAACTTTTTGTGATTCGTCATCTACCCAACCAAACATATATAAATCGGCAGCTGCAGACTCATCATAATGACCTTCCATAGCCGCTAATTTTGCAGGTTGATTTACTGCCACACCATCTGCCGAGCTATGACCAGACACTAATTGTGTTAACGACACTATGGTTGCCACTACTAATGAAATTTTAAAAGCTTTTTTTGAAATTTCAACATAGCGCCCTTTTAATAAATAATAGGCATGTACACTTAACACCATAAAAGCTCCAGCTAAGAATGCTCCTTGCCAAACGTGAATGATCCTGTCTACACTAGATGGGTTAAATACCATGGCCCAAAAGTCGGTGACCTCTGCCCTGGCGCTTAATCCTTCCCCAACAATGTGATAACCTGCTGGTGTTTGTTGCCAACTATTAGCCACCACAATCCAAACGGCTGAGAACATTGATCCAAAAAATACACCTATCGTTGAGATAAAATGTACTTTTGGTGATACACGATTCCAACCAAAGATCAATATTCCCAAGAAGGTACTCTCTAAACCAAATGCAAATAAACCTTCTGCCGCCAGAGCACTACCGAATATATCACCCACATACTTGGAATAGACAGACCAATTCGTTCCAAATTCAAACTCCATAATGATGCCAGTTGCTACACCAATACCAAAGGTTATGGCAAATATCTTTAACCAAAACCGAGTTAAAATTTCGTACTGTTTTTTACCTGTTTTAAGATATAAGCCTTCAAAAATGACCATAATTAAACCTATTCCAATACTTAAAGGTGGATAGATGTAATGAAACGCTACAGTGAAAGCAAATTGGATTCTGGCGAGAATTTCGGTATCCATATGAAAAGTTTTTTCAAAGATATAGATGATACAAAGTTACTACTGTAACCTATATTACAAAAGAGGGTTTCTAATTTAGAAACCCTCTCTCTCAATTCTATTTTAAAATTTCGCTTAATATCGTATCCTTATCTAATTTTTTAGTACAGAAAAACCAATCTTTACATTCTAGATCATCAGTGTTGGTCATACGCTCTTCAGCTACTCCACAAGAACCAGCTGGCGAAATAATCACATCTTTACCAGGTTCCCAATCTGCTGGTGTTGCCACATTAAACTTATCAGAAGTTTGCATTGCGATTAACGCTCTGTAAATTTCGTCAAAATTTCTACCTAAGCTCAACGGATAGTATATGATAGCTCTAACGGTACTTTCTGGATCAATAAAGAATACGGCTCTTACTGCCTGGGTTTGATGTTCTCCAGGTTGGATCATTCCATATTTCTTGGCCACATTCATCGTAATATCTTCAATTAATGGGAATTTTACCTCAATATCTTTCATCCCATTAAATTCAATTTTGTCTTTAATGGTTCTTAACCAAGCAATATGGCTGTAGAGTCCATCTACAGATAAGCCAACTAACTTACAATTGGCTTTATTAAACTTTTCTTCTAAATGTGCAAAAGTCATAAACTCTGATGTACAAACTGGTGTAAAATCTGCTGGATGGCTAAATAAAATTGTCCAACTCCCTTTATAATCTGAAGGGAAGTTAATCTCTCCTTGCGTAGTAACTGCTCTAAATTCTGGTGCTTTGTCGCCTATTCTAGGCATTGAAAATGTTTGTTGTTCTTGTGTTGCTTCTGTTGTATTCATAATAATTTGTTATTTACATAATTTATTCAAAAGTAAAAAACAATAGTTCAAAACTATGTAACGAATGTTACGTTGAATACCCATGTTAATAAAGACCTTTATCAGGTTGTTTTATAAAATTTATGACAAAAGTCAGTAAGTATATTTTACAATGAGAATACATTTGTGAGACATGAAAATAGGTACTTACTTTCTCTCTATACTACTTGCGGCTCTTATACTATCTAATAGTTTAAGAGTGTCTATTACCTATGCTTACTATAAGCTTGATCCTGTTGGGTTTATAGAAGCGCTCTGTAAAAACAAAGACAAACCAGAATTACAATGTAACGGTAAATGTCAACTTAAAAAGGTAGCAGAATCGCAAGATAGTAATGAGAAAACACCCGAAAGTATCGTAGATTTTAAAGAACTTATTTTAGTTTCTTATAAAAAAGAAGATATTAAACAGATTACTGAGTTTGTACCTAAAAAACAATCACCAAATTGTTATAACAATTTATACTCTTTTTTAAATATAGTGGATTGGTTCCATCCTCCACAGGTATAATTTTCATTTTAATAGTAGATAAAATCTACCCTTATTTTTTTAAAAACTATAATTACATTATAAATGAAAACATTGTATAGTGCACTGTTGTGTGTACTACTCACAGGTGTGTCTTATGCTCAAAAAGAAACAAAACAAGACACGTTAAAAAAAGAAACTACAAAATTAAACGAAGTTATCGTTACAGGAAATATAAAGACTGATCCTGTTTTAACGATTGTATCTAATAAATACGCTGAGAATATTGTACAGCCTAAAAATGTTGCGGATTTATTCAACAATATTATTGGCTTCTCGTCTATAAAACGAGGCAACTATGCTATTGATCCCTCATTTAGAGCGGCTCAATATGAACAGCTTAACATCCAATATGATGGTGGCACCAAAGCCATGCACGCTTGCCCAAATCGAATGGATCCGATTACAACCCACATTATTCCTGAAGAAATTTCAAAAATTGAAATTATTAAAGGACCATTTACTGTAAGGTACGGAGCTACGTTTGGAGGTGTCATTAACATGGTAACCGAAAAACCAAATTATTTAGATTATGGATTACATGGTAAAATTTCCGGCGGCTATGAAAGCAACGGAAATTCTTTTGTAAATATGGCTCAATTACAATATATACATGAAAAGTATGATATTGTAGCTAATGCTGGCTACAGGGATTTTGGCAATTATGAAGATGGCGATGGTATCGAAATTCCGTCTTCCTTTAGAAGTACGGATTATGGTGTTAAGGTGGGTTATAATTTTTCAAAAGACCAACGCTTACAAGCGCATTGGAGACAGTCTTTTGGCAGGGATGTTTTACATGCTGCTTTGCCTATGGACACAGAATATGATAATAGTAGCATTATTTCATTAGATTATAAGCTAGATAACATTGGCAATATCGTTAAATCCGTAACCGCAAAGGCTTACTATAGTTATGTAGACCATTTAATGACCAATGATAACAGACCGTCTTTTAACATGATGGAAGCATCATCTAATGTTGATGCCATAACTGCAGGTGGTAAAGTGGAGTTGCACTGGCAACCAGTAAAAAGCTTAAACATTTTTTCTGGTATCGATATGCTTAATGTTGCGAGAGATGGTAATAGAGAGCGTTTGGTGAAAGTAATGAACGGAAACCCGTTGCCACAGCCTATGTTATTCACTGATAAAGTTTGGCAAGATTCATACATCAATGACTTAGGAATTTTTACTGAAGCTAAATACAGCCTAAGTTCAAATACTATTTTAACCGCTGGTATTAGATACGATAACGTCGTTTCAGACATCAAAGATCCTGAAGCGGATTTTGCAGAAATGTACGATTTAAAAAAGCGTACTGAGCATAACATAAGTACTACCGTTTCTGTTAAGAAAATCGTTTCAGATAACTTTACGATAGAAGCTGCATATGGACGTGGTGTACGCTCTGCAAATATGATAGAGCGTTTTATTAATCACTTCACTGTTGGGCAAGACCCTTATGAGTATGTGGGTAACCCTAATCTTGATGCCGAAGTTAACAACCAATTTGAAATAGGTTTTAAAGGTTACGAGCCTTTAAAAAATGGTTTAGATGCTTTTAAGTATGAAGCCTCATTTTACTATTCCTATTTTGAAAACTATATCGTTGCTGTTGTAGATGAAAATTTAGATCGCAAATTTATGCCAAACGCTTTACCACAGAATGCTAAAGTTTTTAGAAATCTTAATGAAGCATATAAAACCGGTTTTGAAATTAAAGCTGAATTATATTTTCTCGAAAACTATTTTGTAAAAGGTGAGTTCGCCTATGTTTATGCAAAAAACAAAGATCTAAATGAATCTTTACCCTTAACACCTCCATTTACAACACGTTTTTCGGCAGGTATTAAAAAAGAGAAGTATTGGGCAAATCTACAATACAACCTAGTATCTCAACAAAATAATATATCTGAAAGTTTTGACGAGACCGTGACTGCTGGTTATCAAACCTTAGATGCACGTTTGGGTATTAATGCTTTTAAAAATATTACTTTAGGAGTTGCCGTTTTGAATATTTTTGATGAAGCATACAATAACCACCTTAACTTCTCATTTACCAATCAGGCGGACTTTGGTCGTGTACCAATTACAGAACCTGGACGTAATTTTTCGGCATTTTTACAGTACAGGTTTTAAAATTTTATTGACTTAATAGAATAAAAAAGAGGCTCGATTTTTTCAATCGAGCCTCTTAATTTTAGCCCAAAATTCTATACGAATTTTAAATAATCGCACAGTTTAAAAACCATGCAAAACATGAAAGTTAAATTAGTTTAGTTAGTTTCGTTGTTGTCGTTTTTCTTTTTTCCACTTGTCATAAAATTAACAAGGACGCCTACTAAAATGACGCAAACTAAAGCAAACACTGCAATCATTATAACACCATTGCTGTGATCGTATATTAGTAAAGAATTGTTCATTGGTTAATCTATTTATCGTTTACAAAGGCTAAAGTAAGTTTTAAGTTTAATAATAAAGATGACATTTGTCAGTTAATAAAAAAGCATCTTAAAATAATTAAGATGCTCTCAGTTGCTATTAAATCAAAATTAAGGGATTGATTAAACCTCTTTTCCTTTCATCATTTTATTCCAATATAAATATGGCAATCCGTATTTTTTAAGCATCCAAAGTCTCCAATGCTCTTTTTCACTATTAAAAACAAGCATTTGCTTTAACTTAGGATCTGGAATAAAGTTACTATCATAATCAAATTCGGCTAAGACCATTTTACCATAGCCTGTTACCAATGGGCAAGACGAATAACCGTTGTACGATTTATTACCTTTTTTGTTATAGGCTATCATTTGGCGAATGTTATCAGAAACTACAGGGACTTGCTTACGAATAGCAGCTCCGGTTTTTGCTGTTGGTAAAGCTGCTACATCACCAAGTCCAAATATATTTGGATACTTGTTATGCTGTAATGTATGTATATCTACATCTAACCAACCTGCGTCATTAACCAAAGAGGACTCTTTTACAAATTTTGGAGCCGTTTGTGGTGGTGCTAAGTGAAGCATATCAAAGGGCATTTCAATAATAGATTCCCCAGACATGACTTCTCTAAGCTCGTTGTCCTCATTAATCACACACTTGTTTTCACCTGTGCCAACACCTCTAAAAGTTACTACTTGATTTTCGCCATCAATTTTTATTGGTGCATAAAACGGCTTAAAGTGAATACCATATTTACTAATCACCTGCATTAAACTTTCTCTAATTTCCTTTACTCCAAAAATTACAGAACCCGGTGTTGCAAAAACCACATTGCTCTTATTTTTAAGACCATTCTTCTTAAAATAATCTGCGGCTAAATAGGTGATTTTTTGTGGTGCACCACCACATTTTATTGGTGTTGTAGGTTGTGTAAAAACCGCATTACCACCTTTAAAATTTCTTAAAACTTCCCATGTATGTTCAGGATCTGTGTAGTTACTACAGACTACTCCTTTTCCTAAAGACTCTGTTAAACCTTCAATAAGAGAAGTATCCATCACCAAACCTGGGGAAACGATTAAATAATCATACGTAATCTCACCGTTTTCCTTTGTAGATACTGCATTTCCTTCAGGATTAAAACCTGTGGCATAATCTTTAATCCAATCAACACCATCAGGCATTACAGAAGACATTGGCCGTTTTGTTTTCTCAAAATCATAGGCTCCTCCGCCCACAAGTGTCCAAGCTGGTTGATAATAATGCCAATCTGCTGGCTCAATTAAGCCTATATCCAAAGATTTATCCTTGGCTAATAAATTGGCAGAAGTCATTATACCTCCTGTACCTCCTCCAATGACCAAAATTTGATAATGCGATTTCATAAAATGTAAAAGATTTAGTTAGTGTTAGTTATATATCAATCTGTTTAAAATTAGAAGGTTTTAACTTAAAAAATGTAACTATTGTTACACAAACACTCGTTTGGCTAATGAAATAGCAAAAACTAAATTGATTTTTTACAATATGGATAAAAAAATACAGCCTTAATTAACGAATCATTAAAACTATACATTGAAGAATATGAATTAGAATTTTTAAACGACTGACTTGAAATTTAGTCGTTACTTGTGATGATATTGATAAGGTCGTCTTTTTGAAGCACACCAGACTGTCTCCACACTTGCTCTCCATTTTTGAAGAGCATTAACGTTGGGACACCTCTAACTTGGTACTTAGCCGCTAAGCTTTGGTTTTTGTCCACATCAATTTTAATAATGCTCACCCTGTCTCCCAGATTATCTTTAACCTGCTTTAAAACAGGCGACATCATTTTGCAAGGTCCGCACCACTCTGCAAAAAAATCGACAAGCACCAATTTGTCTTTAGTAATAAGATCTGAAAACTTGCTCATGACTAATGTTTAATTCTTTTTGAAAGATACATTCCAAATACCTCTTACCTGATTTTCGGAATACCCTTTGGCTTTATCTTCAGGATATAATAAAGATAATGATTTTAAAACATCTGGCTTTATATTAGTTTCTGGCTTACCATGGCATTGTAAACACATGGTGTTTGTTATGATGGGATAATACACATGGACATCTTCTTCGGTTTCCTGAACTATTGGACTGATTTCTTTATTTTCAGCAACAAGAGTTTTGAATGTCTCTATGTATTGCAGCTCTTCTGTGTTAGCTTTATTTTTTTGGTTTCTTGGTTTATCACTAACACGTTTTATAGTGGCATTATGCACAACTGCCATACTATCAGTTAACGGATAAGCCTTAACATTACAAAATTCTAAGGCTTCTAATGTTCCTTTTTTCTGAATCGTACCCATGAGGTTCTTTCCTAAAACGGCTTTTGTGGTTAAGGCATACTTTAAACCTCTTTCACCATAAGGTAAATCTTCAAAACTGGTTTGTGCTTGTTGTTGGTGCTTTCCTTTACCATGTCCCATACCATTGCCCTTACCATTTCCTTTTCCTTTATTTTTTCCCATTTCCTCATTAAAATGATCCTCAAACCATTCTGGTTGATCAATTTCGTAATCATACATGTAGTCTGCGATTTTCTCAATGGTCTCTTCTGGGAAAGCTTGTTTTGGCATTACACCAAATCGTCTCACTGCACCTCGCATTCTAGCATCCGCTTCATTAGGTTTTTTTATCCAGCCTTGAATATCTGCTATAAATTGTTCTTTAGTCGTTTCATCATTAATGTAATGCTTCTTTATAGCAATCATTGGAGGTCCTATTCTGTCATCATGACTGGCTGTTGGACTATGGCAGACATAACAATTGGTTTCCATTAGTTTTTTACCAGGATGATTATTGGCCTGCATATTTTTTTCAAAAGCAGAAAGGTCTTTGTTTTTAGAGTTGTTGCAACTCAAAATAAAGATGGATACAAGTAGTACTATAATATATCTCATTATTGCCTTATTAATAATTTAATATTCCACCTCTTAAATCATAAATTTCAGTAAATCCTAAAGCTTCAAGTTTTTTAGATGTTTGCCTGCTTCTACTTCCGCTACGACAGTATACATAAACTGCTTTATCCTTGTTTAGCTTGTTAAATTCGACATTGAATCTGCCTGAGAAAAAATCTATATTTTTTGCACCTTTAATGTGTCCACCATTAAATTCTGCAGGTGTTCTAACATCTATTAATTGAACTTTTTTGTTTTCAACTTGAGCCTTAAACTCTTCAGGTGATAATAGCTTTACAGCATTGCTCTGTGATGTTTTAGAGCCAAATAATGAAGTGAAAAACGACATATGAATAATGTTTATTAATAATAACTATCGTAAAATTAATTGTTTAACCTTTGCTAAAGCGTAACCATTGTTACATAAAAAAGCATGTACTACAATAAGCAGTACATGCATAATTAATTATAACTTAAGTTTTTTATTTTAAAGTTGAAGGACAGACATAATCTGTTCTTGGTATGTCTGTTTTCTTAATGGCATCATAACCACCTGCAATATCTACTAAATTATGAATTCCTCTACTCTTTAATATAGACGCTGCAATTACTGAGCGATAGCCACCTGCACAATGCAGATAGAAGGTTTTATCTTCTGGGAACTCACTTAGATAATTATTTAGATAATCGAGCTGAGTATTCTTAGCACCATCTACATGTTCGGCAAGATATTCTCCCTCTCGTCTAACATCAAACACCAAATCTTTTTTGTCTTCGAAATCTTTTGCTAATTCTTCAGCAGAAATTGAAGTTACTCTGTCGATTTCCATATCGGCATCTTTCCAAGCCTCAAATCCTCCATCTAAGTAACCTACAACATTATCAAAACCAACTCTAGATAATCTGGTAACCACTTCTTCTTCTCTTCCTTTTGGTGCTACCAATAAAATAGGCTGCGTAACATCTACGATTAATGCTCCAACCCATGGCGCAAAATTACCATCGATACCTATGAATACGGAACGTGGAATGTGCCCTTTAATAAATTCTGATTGATGACGAACATCTAAAACAATAGCTTCCGTCTCATTTGCGGCTACTTCAAAAGCTTTAGGTGATAACGGATTTTGAGCCTTATCCATTACCTTATCAAAACTCTCGTAACCCTTAATATTCATTAATACGTTTTGAGGAAAATATCCTGGTGGTTCTGTTAAACCTTCTAAAAGTTCTTCTATAAATTCTTCTCTTGTCATGTCTGCACGAAGTGCATAATTCGTTTTCTTTTGATTGCCAAGTGTATCTGTAGTTTCCTTACTCATGTTTTTACCACAAGCCGATCCTGCTCCGTGATTTGGATACACAATTAAATCATCACTCAATGGCATTATTTTATTTCGTAAGGAATCGTATAATAAGGACGCTAATTTATCTTGTGTAAGTTCAGCTACAACTTTTTGTGCCAAGTCTGGTCTACCTACATCACCTATAAATAAGGTGTCACCAGTAACTATACCGTGCTCTTTTCCATTTTCATCTATGAGCAAATATGTTGTGCTTTCCATAGTATGTCCTGGTGTATGAATAACTTTCACCTTATAATCACCAACTTCAAAAATTTGACCATCTTCGGCTACAATAGCATCATAATTTGGTTTTGCTGTTGGGCCAAACACAATTTTGG
>JAGQZO010000021.1 GCA_020435515.1 Winogradskyella sp.
AGATTTAATGTATGGCAGATTTAACACAATGTTTAGGTTGTCCGAAATACCAATATCTCCATATAAGGATATACTAGTTTTTGTAACATCGTTAAATACTGGCACTCCGTCAACCTCTTCTGGTACAAGAAATACCTTATCATACGATTCGTATGAATAGGTTAACGATAATCCTCCTTCTCCTGCTTTTTGCATAAATCCATTTACTGGACTTTGCGCAAAGCTTGCTCCCATTATCAATAAGCAAAAGCCTCTAATAATGTTCTTTGTAATGTTTTTTGTCATAATACTCATGGTTTAATTGTTTACTAACACTCTACCTACGAAAGTTTGGACAGGGCGGTTTTATTTTTTTTTCAAAACCTTGAATCTACCATTTACGTAATTATAGTAACACCTTGCAGATTTTAGTACACTAAAGGCTTATTTGAGTTTAATTGAAACGAAGCTCTTGTTTTAATTTTTGTAGGAAATGAAACAACCGTTCATTTTAAAATATTAGGCAAGAATTGAAAGTAGCTAGGACTAAGTCCGACCTAATCATTATTCTTGGTAGAATATCAGTAATGAATAAAGAGAATTTTTTAATCAACCATTTTATTATTATCCAAACCTGACATTTTAAATTTATAATACCATGAAAACTATTTACTTAATTACTCTTTTTCTTTTTATCACACATGCAAACGTCCAAAAGGAATACATTCGTAATTATGACAATGAAGGTCATTTAGTCTCGGAAGGCTGGACGAAAAACGAGAAAAAGACAGATTTTTGGACATTTTATTATCCTGATGGTACAATAGAAAAAAAAGGCCATTATTATAAAGGAAAGAAAAATGGGTATTGGTATTTTTACACCGAAAACAACAATTTAATTAAAGAAGGAACCTATATAGCCAACGAAGCAAATAATTGGTGGACTTTTTACGAAGACAACAAAACTGTAAAAATTCAATTTAAGAATGGTCTTAAAGACGGTTATGGTTTGATTTACCAAAATAGGCAACTTAAAAAAGCTGAACGCTATGAGGCTGGCAAAAAAACTGGCGAATGGACTTCTTACATAAAATTTAGGAGAGATAATCCACATTTAAAATTTTAATGAATCAAAATATAAAAGTCATTATTCCGGCTTACAACGAAGAAGCTTCTATTGCTTTGGTAATAAATGATATTCCAAATTTAGTTGATGAAATTATTGTAGTTAGTAACAATTCTACTGATAAAACAGAAGCTGTTGCCAAACAAGCAGGTGCAACTGTTTTGGTAGAGCCTCAAAAAGGATATGGCTATGCCTGCTTAAAAGGCATGGAGTACATTGCTCAGCTAGAGGAAAAACCCAAAATTATAGTTTTTTTAGATGGAGACTATAGTGATTACCCTGAAGAACTTACCAAAATTATTCAACCCATTATTGAAGAAAACATTGATTTTGTAGTTGGTGCACGTGTGGAAGAACTACGCGAAAATGGCTCTATGACTGGCCCGCAAATATTCGGCAACTGGCTAGCCACAAGACTTATGCGATTATTTTTTGGTTCTACTTTTACGGATTTAGGTCCATTCAGGGCTATTAAATATGATAAGCTTTTAGACCTTAAAATGCAAGACAAAACCTATGGTTGGACAGTAGAAATGCAACTAAAAGCATTAAAGCAAAGATTGAGTTACAAAGAAGTGCCTGTAAAATATAAAAACAGAATAGGTGTCTCAAAAGTTTCAGGAACCATAAAAGGAGCTATCTTTGCAGGCGTAAAAATCCTTACATGGATCTTTAAATATAGTTTTAAGTGATTTATCTACACTATCTCATTATTATCATTTATACAATTGCTATCGTACTCATTTTTATGTACGCTTTGGCACAACTTAACTTGCTATACAACTATCTTTCTTCAAAAAAGAGAAGACAAGATTGCGAAACTTTCAACTTAAATAACCCTGATGAAGTTCCTTATGTAACTGTGCAATTACCTGTGTTTAACGAGATGTACGTTATGGAACGCTTATTAGATAATATTGCCTTATTAGATTATCCTAAAGATAAGTTAGAGATTCAGGTATTAGATGATTCTACAGACGAAACGGTCGATTCTACTAAAGCTCATGTAGAAAAATTAGCTGCTACTGGGTTAGACATAAAGCATATTATCAGAACCAACCGTGTTGGTTTTAAAGCTGGTGCGCTAAAAGAAGGTTTAAAAATAGCCAAAGGTGAATTTATTGCCATTTTTGATGCCGATTTTTTACCAAAACCTAATTGGCTAAAACGAACTGTACCCTACTTTAAAGATGAGCAAATCGGTGTTGTACAAACGCGTTGGGGACACATTAATAGAGATTATTCTTTGTTAACCAGAATACAAGCGTTTGCATTAGATGCTCATTTTACTTTAGAACAAGTTGGAAGGAATAGCAAAGGCCATTTCATAAACTTTAACGGTACTGCTGGTGTTTGGCGTAAAGAATGCATTTTGGATGCTGGTAATTGGGAAGGAGACACTTTGACTGAAGATTTAGATTTAAGCTATAGAGCGCAACTTAGAAACTGGAAGTTTAAATATCTTGAAGATGTAGAAACACCTGCCGAATTACCAATAGTTATTAGCGCTGCCAGATCACAGCAATTTCGTTGGAATAAAGGTGGTGCAGAGAACTTTAGAAAAATGCTTTGGCGCGTTATTAAGTCTGAGAATATTTCAGCTAAAACTAAAGTTCATGGTTTGTTGCATTTGCTAAATAGTACTATGTTCTTAAATATTTTTATCGTAGCTGTTTTGAGCATTCCAATGTTATATATAAAAAATGAATATGGCCATTTAAGAGACTATTTCTATGTAATGAGTTTCTTTATAATGAGTACCATTATTTTCTTTGTGTGTTATTGGTTTATGTACCGAAATATCTACGGAAGCGGTTTCAAAAAATTCTTTGGTTATATAGGCATGTTCTTTACCTTTTTCTCTATAGCTATGGGCTTTTCACTTCACAATTCCATAGCGGTTATAGAAGGCCATATTGGTAAAAAGAGTGAGTTTGTAAGAACACCTAAATTTAATATTAAGAAGTTTAAAGACAATTGGAAAAATAACAAATACCTTAAAAAGTCATTATCTAAAAATGTTGTTTTAGAAGGTATCCTAATGCTATATTTTGCATTTGGGCTTTATAGTGCATTCATCGTTGGAGATCAAGGCGGAGATTTTGGACTATTTCCATTTCACTTAATGCTATGTATTGGTTTTGGCTATGTCTTCTTTAAGTCTATTGGTTCTAGAGCTTAGGTTAATTATGCTCTATCCTTGAAAGGTATTATTATATCTTTTTCTACATAATCTTTAAGACCTTTCAAAAGCATTGCCCAGCAAAATGATGAATGTTTAAAATGTGTATTACACTCAGGCCAATCCTTATGAAAAAAGTGTAGATAAATACCATTGTACTTTTCCTCTAAATCAAAACCAAAGGTTGTAGGATCCCAATCTTTATCAGATTTTGTCATTTTAAAATGAATGTGTTCATTTTGCTCAACACTTTTCACTTCAGCATACCAATCGTATTGATCTGTAAAATTAAAATTATACTTCTCTCCTTCCTTCGGTGTTCCAGAACATTTTAATGGCCACCAATTCACCAAATGCTCAGGCTCTGAAACAGCCCTATAAACACTGTTTTTATCGCTGTTTATCATAAAATTGAAATAAATAGAATGACTCATGCATACGTGTTTTTTAGTTCATTAAAGTTATTATTCTTTTTTTAATTCTATCGTATAGCAGATTTAAATAATTCTATCTTTGGTATCTATGCTTGGACTAGCCAATATTTATAAATACAAAAAGACAACGTTAGCCTACATCTTAATAAGTTGTATTCTTTACATCTGGTTTGCTTATTACCTTGAACGTACAGAAGCTTTAAAGCTTATTTTTTTATACACAGCATTATTTGTTCTTGGTTATCAAATCTTGAAGACATCTGGTTTCTATACTTCGACTTCGCTCAGCACGGGCTTTAGAATATTGGTAATAATATCCATACTTTTTCGATTATTATTCTTATTTGCTATTCCTAATTTATCACAAGATTTCTATCGTTTTATATGGGATGGCTACATGGTTCTTGAAGGATTTAACCCATATTTGAAAATACCAGACAATGTAGTGCAATGGGGAACGTCAATTCCTTTGGCTAATGAACTACATAATGGTATGGGAACACTCAATGCGTCTCACTACACAAATTATCCTCCACTGAATCAATTGTGCTTTGTACTTGGAAATCTATTTCCTGGTAATAGCATTCTGAGTTCTGTAATTGGTATGCGGCTTATTATCATTTTTGCAGACATTGGCACCCTTTACTTTGGAAAAAAGCTCTTAGAAGCTTTAAAACTCCCTTCAAATAGGATTTTCTGGTACATTTTAAATCCATTCATCATCATAGAGCTTACAGGTAACCTCCATTTTGAAGGTGTAATGATTTTCTTTTTGGTTTGGTCCTTGTACTTACTTCATAAGGGTTACTGGAAATGGGCTGCAGTTGTATTTGCCTGCTCGGTTTCGGTAAAATTAATTCCGTTAATGTTTTTGCCTTTATTTTTTTGGTGGTTCGCTTCGGCTTCGCTCAGTGACCAAAAGAACAGCCAACAAAAATGGATTAGCTACGCTGAACCTAAAGGTTTGTCTGCCTTTTCAGGAATGACAAAACTGATTGGCTTTTACTCAATAATTGGAGTCACAACACTTGTGTTTTTTCTTCCTTTTTTTACAATGGAATTTGTAACTAACTATTCTAAAACTATTGGTTTGTGGTTTGGAGATTTTGAGTTTAATGCCAGTATTTACTACATTTTAAGAGCCTTAGGTTATGCTATTACTGGCTATAATGAAATTGCTGTAATTGGTAAGATTCTCCCTATCATTTCTGTGCTTGTTATTTTAGGGTTTTCCTTTTTAAGAAAGAATGATTCTTTCCTTAAACTTAGCACATCCATACTTTTAGTTTTTACACTCTATTTGTTTCTAAGTACAACTGTACATCCTTGGTATATTGCTACTTTAGTAATGTTTTGCATTTTTACCAACTACAGGTATCCTCTGGTTTGGAGTTTAGTTATTGTAGTTAGTTACCTTTCCTATCTTGGTATCGGGACAGCTGATAAATCTGAAAACTTATGGATTATTGCTTTTGAATATATTATTGTTTTTTCAGTATTTATCTGGGAAGTTTTTTCAAAAAAAAGCTGTCTCAAAACTATTGATTGTCAATCTGAACTTGATTCAGATTCTAAAAGCGAAAAAAAGTGGTAATTGAGATTCTAAACTGCACTCAGTATGAGAATTCAAAATGACATTTTTTAGAGTTTTGAAACAGCTTGATATCTACTAAATAATCTTAATCTTTATGATGATATACTTTTCATAGGTTTCTTTATAACCATATTCATCTTCTTCCTCAAAAGTTTCAATCATATAGGTTATTTGAAAACGTTCACCAATAATCTCGTCAGATTTAAGGTTTACAGCACTTAATACTTCATCTGTTACTTCATAAAAGTACATGATGTCTTCGTCTTCTCCATCATCTTCACCTTTTACCAAAAAAGCATAACCATCTTCTTCATCATAACCATCAAAAGTAGCATCAATAGTTACTGTTTCTTGCGCCTCTGATACCTTTTTGTTGTCAATAATTGCGTTTACATTAAACGCTAAAATTGAAAATACAAATACTAAAAAATGTTTGTTTTTCATTTTATTAAATTTTATGTTTTTGACACTCTCATCCTTTTATAAATGAGAATATCCATTATTTATCTTGTTTTGGATTGGGAGTTTACCACCTCAAGCCCAAAAGCTTTTAGAACATTATCTTAGATAATGATAACTGTGGTTTTTTTATGAAGAATTTACTGTCTTGGCCTAAAGCATTTTTAGTATAAACATATCAACAACTTCTACTAAGATTAGAATGATAATGATCCACTCTAACCTACTGCTTTCTCTATGGTCCATAATATCTTTAAAGAGTTCTAGGTTTTCTTTAATGATCTCTATTCTATCATGGATTAGGTGATATCGATCTTTTAGGTCGAAGGTCTGTTTTAAGTCTGTGTTTAATTTGTTTAACTGCTCATCATCCCAGGTTATTTCTGGTGAATCAAAAATATATAGATTTTCTGAAATTTTATTTTTAATGTTTAGAATCTTGCCTATAAATCGTTTTAATTTATTGTTAGAAATATTGAGTTTTCCTTTAGACTCGAGGTATTTAGTATGCTCATTCGTCTCTATTAACAAGGTCTCTGTAATTTCAGAATATAGGTTTAATGCCACAGATTGAGATGCATTAAGCATTACCAGCCTAATCATTTCGCTATTGATACCTGGCAATACAATGCTTTCAAAATTTACCTGTATCGTATTGGCCTTTATTTCAACATTAACCTCTTCGGAAATCATATGTTCAAAATAAGTATCACATAAAGGCTTAATAGCTTGCAAAGCGTTGTCTATTTCTAATTTGGTAAGGTTAAAAAAGCTTACCATACCGTATTGAAACAGATAAATGTATTTATCTTTTGAATGCAGATAGAACACCTCATCAGTGCCTTGAAACAACATTTGCCAATGCAATTGCTGCTTGCTAGCTTTTATATTGATGTTATTTGCTACTTGATAAGCAACTACAGGTAACATTATGATGCAAACATGTCTTTTGGATCTTTAAAGCTTTTAAACTCTAACATGTAATCGTTAGGATCTTTAATAAAAAAGGAAAGGTGCTCGCCAGCTTTATCTTGTAAAAAAGTTGTTTTGGCAACTACTTCCAAATCTTGTTTTGAAAGATTGTTATAGATAGTTTCCCAGTCTGTACTATTTACAATAACACCAAAATGGAAAGATGGCAAAATCTTGCCCTCAAACACATAATTGGGATTGTTAAAATTAAATTTTTCGGCTTTTATAAATGTAATTTGGTGACCAAACAAATTTATATCTACCCAATTTGCCGAGGTTCTTCCTAAAGAAGCTCTTATATTATTTATGTAAAAGTTTTTGGTTTCCTTTACACTCAAGCAGGGTAGTGACATGTGGAACGACGTTTCCATAATTTAAGCACTTAGAGTTTATAACTTTTTAGTATAAAGAAAGTTACAAAATTATATGACACCAATTACGAAAATTAATCAAAATCATCTTCATCAGAATCATCAGCAATTTCTGGGTCTTGTACTGCTTCTGGATCGTCATTGTCATAATCCTCATAATCATCCTCATCATAATTCTCCATAGTTACTGCCAATTTAGTACTTACTTTAACCAAATATTTGGTATCCTCTGTTGTTACCTCAACAGCATCTATAATTTCGTTTTTGGCATTTCGGAATGTGATGATATGATCTTCGTCATAACCATCAGGATATTTTTCTACCAGCAGGGCAAGGATTTCGGGTGTTAACTTCTTAAAGTCAACTATAACGCGTTTTAAGTGTTGGTCTTTTTTGTTCATCGTATTAGGTTAGATTACATGTCTAAAAGGTATGCAAAAATAAGTGGAGCTACAATAGTTGCATCACTTTCTATAATAAATTTTGGTGTATCAATATCTAGTTTTCCCCACGTAATTTTTTCGTTAGGTACAGCACCAGAATAGGATCCATAGCTCGTTGTACTGTCGCTTATTTGACAGAAATAGCTCCAAAATGGTGTGTCTGTACGTTCCATATCTTGATACAGCATTGGTACTACACATATAGGAAAATCACCAGCAATACCACCTCCAATCTGAAAGAAACCAATACCTTTTTCTGAATTATCCGTATACCAATCTGCTAAAAAGGTCATATATTCTATACCAGACTTCATCGTACTTGCTTTAAGCTCACCTTTTAGCACATAACTCGCAAAAATGTTACCCATAGTACTGTCTTCCCATCCTGGACAGACAATAGGTAAATTCTTTTCTGCTGCAGCATACATCCAAGAGTTCTTCAAGTCTATTTCGTAATATTCTTCTAAAGCACCAGACAACAATAATTTGTACATGTATTCGTGTGGCAAATAACGTTCGCCTTTAGCTTCAGCCTCTTTCCAAATCTTTACAATATGCTTTTGTATACGTCTAAATGCCTCTTCCTCTGGAATACAAGTGTCCGTCACTCGGTTTAATCCTTTTTCTAATAAATCCCACTCATCTTGTGGAGTTAAATCTCTGTAGTTTGGTACGCGCTTGTAATGACTATGTGCTACTAAATTCATGATATCCTCTTCTAAGTTTGCACCTGTACAAGAGATGATATGCACTTTATCTTGACGAATCATTTCTGCAAAAATCTTACCTAGTTCTGCAGTACTCATGGCACCAGCCAAAGACACCAACATCTTTGCGCCGTTGTTAAGCTGATCTTCGTACCCTTTTGCAGCATCAACCAATGCGGCTGCATTAAAATGCAGATAATACTTTTGTATAAATTGCGATATGTGTCCTTTTTTAGAAGTCATCTTCGTCATTAAATTTAGAAAATTTATTGTTTCCGCCTGAAGCAGTATTGAAATTACTTTCAAAATCGTCTTCTACGTTCTCATCTTGAAACTTATAGCTCAACATCTTATAATACAATTTTGCTGCTAAAAAGTCTGAAGATTTTTCATTTTTATCTGGGCAAAGCTCTACAATATCAAAGCCAACGACATTCTTTTCTTCAAAAACCTGTTTTAAAAACTCAAGTGTTTCATACCAGAATAAGCCACCTGGTTCTGGTGTGCCTGTACTAGGCATTATAGATGGATCTAAAGCATCTAAATCGAAAGTAATGAATACGTTGTCCGTCATTTGGTCTATTGCAGAATCCATCCAGTTATCATCTACAGCCATCTCATGGGCAAAGTACGTCTTATCTTCGTCCATAACGGTTTTTTCAATAGCATCCATAGAACGGATACCAACCTGAATTAAATTTGTGGTTTGGCTAGCTTCATACACCGCACAAGCATGGTTGCACTTAGAACCTTCGTAACTTTCGCGTAAGTCTGCATGCGCATCAATATGCAATACTGTTAAATCCTCGAACATTTCGTTGAACGCTCTAATGGTACCAATAGAAATTGAATGTTCACCACCAAAAATAGTAACGAACTTATTCTTTTTAATATACTTTTTGGTTGCTTGGTGCACCGCCTCAACCATTGCTTCCGGCGACGCATTTTCAGTAACCGGTTCTGCTAAGTGAATACCTTGCAGATATACTTCAGAATCGGTTTCTATATCGTATAATTCCATATTTTCAGATGCATGTAAAAACGCTTCTGGGCCTTTATCGGCACCTTTTTGCCATGTACTTGTACCATCGTAAGGTACTGGGATTAAAACAATCTTAGATTGATCTAACTTTGAATTCTCTGCTGGTATGCCAGCGTAAGTTTTTGTGTTCATTTTTTTAATTCCTGAATGGGAAAATAGTTATTTAATTTTTATTCTTCTTTTATTCTGAATGTTTTAGTAACCTAAAATATTCAGTAAATCTTCACTTTTTTGTTGTTCAGCAAAAATTTTGGTTGTTAAGTTTCCGTTATCATCTCGCTGAATCAATATATGTTTTGGACTTGGTATTAAACAGTGCTGCAATCCGCCAAAACCTCCAATGGTTTCTTGATATGCTCCTGTATTAAAAAAGCCAATATACAAAGGTTTCTCTTTATGGTACTTTGGTAAGTAAATAGCATTTACGTGTTGCTCACTATTATAATAATCGTCGCTATCGCAGGTAAGTCCACCTAGTAACACACGCTCATAAGTATCTTGCCAACGGTTGATTGGCAACATAATAAAACGTTTGTTTATAGCCCAAGTATCTGGCAAAGTGGTGATAAAAGATGAATTTATCATATTCCACTTTTCTCTATCGTTTTGTTGTTTTTGGTACAACACTTCATAAATGGCACCGCCACTTTCACCAACCGTAAAACTCCCAAATTCGGTAAAAATATTTGGCACATCTACATCTTCTTGTTCGCAAACGGTTTTTATCTGGTTTACAATTTCGTCTACCATGTAAGCATAATCAAAATCAAAAGCCAAAGAGTTTTTGATAGGAAAACCTCCACCAATATTTAGGCTATCTAATGAAGGGCAGACTTTCTTTAAAGATGTATAGACTTTAAGACATTTGGCAAGTTCGTTCCAATAGTAAGCATTATCCCTTATACCTGTATTGATAAAGAAATGCAACATCTTAAGTTCTACCTTCTTGTTGTTTAGAATTTCATTTTTATAAAATGGCACAATGTTTTTGTAACCTATACCCAAACGCGAGGTATAAAACTCAAATTTTGGCTCTTCTTCAGAAGCAATTCTTATACCAACTTTAAATTTGCCTTTTATCTCTTTAGAAAGTAAATCTAACTCCTCATAATTATCTATAATTGGTATACAGTTTTTATGTCCTCCATTAATTAAATCGGCAATGTTATTAATGTACTTTTCGCGTTTAAAGCCGTTACTAATTACAAAGGTTTTATCTGTAATTTTTCCTTCTTTTTTTAGGCTGTTTACAATATCTATATCAAAAGCCGAAGAGGTTTCTATATGGATATTATTCTTTAAGCCTTCATCCAAAACATGCTTAAAATGTGAGCTCTTTGTACAATAACAATAGTTGTACGTTGCTTTATAATCATGTTTGGCAAACGCATCTGCAAACCATGTTTTGGCACGTTGAATATTGTTAGAAATTTGTGGCAAATAGGTAAACTTTAAAGGTGCACCATATTGTTCTATCAATTTCATAAGATCTATGCCATGAAATTGTAGTGCGTTTTCCTCTAGATGAAATTCTTCTTGGGGAAAGTAAAAGGATTGATCGATAAGATCAATATATTTTGTATTCATTTTATTAGTTCTCGATTATAATTTCAGAAGCATAAATATAAAAAGATATATGTACAGTCAACATTAACTCTTTATCAAATCTGAAATTGATTTTCTGTAGTTGGCACAAAACCATAAATGTGCTGGCTTGCAGCTATGGGAGAAACGGAAGTTAGCTTTAAATTTCGGACACTTATCTCATAAGCTACTTTTGAATATGACTTCCTAATTTTCAAAAGTCCGAACGTAAAAACAGTTTTCAATATGTTCAGCTAAATTTAGAACTGCTGTATTGATGTTCTAAATTTCGTGACAAATGTATATTATTTTTTTTTACACCAAACATTTTGTGATTTTTTTCGCTACATATTAAGCAGCTTCGTATAATAATGTATCAAAAAAAGTAAAAATTTTATACAAAATATATGACACAGAAAATTAATATTGCTTTGACTATAAAGCTATTGCATAAAATTTTATATTAGCAAAGAAATGACGTAAATACAGACTTATTTACGTGTTAGGCACAATACAACGAACAACTAATGAATAAAAACTATTCCAAAATACTTTCACAAATAAAATTTATTCGAGAAAATGATCCAGAATTTAAAGTTTTTGGATCTTATCGATGGAGTTATACTTATAAGCCAGTAACAGATTCGGATATTGATTATGTAGAAAAAAAACATCAAATTGAATTGCCTAATGACTTTAAAGAGTTTATACTTCATGTCGGATTTGGTGCAGGTCCTTCTTATGGTGTTAATTTAGACACGTTTCTAGAAGTTGATAAATATGAAATAGAATGTGAAGATGATGAGTTTAACAAACCTCTCGACAATGGATATATAGTTGTTTCGGAACATGGTTGCGGAATTGAAACAGTTTTAATCATTGATGGTAAACATAAAGGTGAAATTTGGCAAATTAATGACTTTGGTGTTCAAAAATATGCAGACAACTATTACGAATGGTATACTAAATGGCTTAATGTAATTGTCGAAGTTTTAAATAACGAAGAAGGTGAAAGAATAACTTTAATCACTTCAAATTTTTAAGTACAGTGCCTAACACCGTGTATAGCTCATTACGGCTGAATTTATAATTCCCACTGAAAAATCTTTACAGATTTTCACTCAACTGCTAATATCAGAGACGGTTATTATCCACTTTGACTAATCTACATTTATTGAATAAAAAAACAGTTCATCAGCATTATTCAACAATTGATAACCTTATATTTTCCATTACTGGTATATAAATGGAATTTTGTCTTCAAGTACTTAAGTACATTCAAACCATTTGAAGCAAATAACATTATGAAAAAAAAGATACTTAGGGTAGTATTACTGATAGGAACTATAATTTCGTTGTTCTACGTACCTTGGATTTTGGTAAAGGCTTGGATTTTACCACTACCAAATACAGTTCAAGAGCAAGTAGATGAAGCCATCGATCATGGATTTGATGGAATGATTGTTTATGTGGATGAGGCTGGAAAACCGCCAGCGTTTTATACAGGTGGTTGGAAAGACCGAGATAAAAAAATACCTGCAGACCCAAATTCATTGTTCAAAATTGCTAGTATCAGTAAATTATATGTTGCTGTTGCTGTTACCAAAATGGCCAAAGAAAAGCACTTGTCTTTAGATAAAACACTTGCTCATTACTTACCAGAACTTGTAGGTAGAATTGAAAATGCAGACAAAATCACTTTGAAAATGATGGTTCAGCATCGGTCTGGTATTCCAAATTTTACAGACAATCCTGCTTTTTGGGAAAACGAACAGGAAAATGGCAAGGATGCCCTTGAATTTGCCCTCGATTTACCAGCTAGTTTTGAACCTGATAAAGGATATGAATATTCTAATACAAACTACTTGTTGCTTCGCAAAATTATGGATAATGTGTTGGGATATAACCACCAAGAGTACATAAAGGATAGAATATTAATACCGCTAAAGCTGAATAACACTTTCTTTTCCGTTAACGAGGTTGATTTAGATGATGTAATGAGTGGATATTATGTTGGGTATGATGAAGATTTTAAAGAGAGATGATTACGGAATGTTAGCAACCGCAAAAGATGTTGGCATATTTTTGCGAGCCTTAAACGATGGCTCTGTATTTGATGAAGGAGAACAGGAAATCTATCCTTACGAATACAACCATGGAGGTTTGGTTATTGGCTATCAGAGCCTTGCAGAATACCACAAAGATATAGATGCGGTTGTTGTTCAATTTATTAATACCACTGATTTTAATGGATATGAATGGAACTTATCGGAAATTACAATTAACCGTATTGTAAAAATACTTAAAAGAAAAAGCTAAAAACAACAACCTATTCTAAACTTCGCAAGATTGGAAAAGCTACTTTATTCTTATTAATCTACTTTTGGAGATATAAAGCAGTTAAGGATGGGCAAAAAACAATCCAATAAAGAATTTTACACAGAGAAGCTTAATATTGTCACCGAGTTCATCAATGAAAATTTAGATAGTAAATTAACATTGAATCAACTATCAGAATTATCGCATTTTTCACCTTTTCACTTTCATAAAATAATGAAGGCTCTATTAAAAGAACCAATCGGTGAATATATTGTTAGGATTCGTTTAGAGAAAGCTGCCCAATTAATTCAATATTCTAACGACTCTATAGAGCAAATTGCTTATAGTGTAGGCTACGAAACACCTTCTTCCTTGTCTAAACAGTTCAAAAACCATTTTGGAATTTCCCCAACCGAATATCGAAATGAAAAAATAGCTACTGCAAAAAAATCTGAAAACATGGATACTAAATTGGATATTAAAAAAGCAAAAATTGTAACTCTTGAAGAAAAACAAGCTATTTATATAAAACTTCAGGGGAAATACCAAGATCTTAATTATGAAAATACTTGGAAAAAGCTTTGGCTGGTCGTGAAAAACCAAAAACTATTTACATCGGGAATTGAACATATTGGAATTCCTTATGACGACCCAAATATGACCGATGCTGATAAAATACGCTATGATGCTTGTCTTGTAATTCATAAAGAAGCTAAGCCAGAAAGTGATGTTGGAATAAAAATGCTGAGAAGAGGGAAGTTTGCAATGTTTCATTATACCGGAAGCTATAAAAGACTGCCTGAGGTATATGATTACATTTTTAACGAATGGCTACTTAATACCGAATATGAGTTAAGAGATGAGCCTGTACGCGAAAAATACAGAAACAACCCACAACGAACTGAGGAATCCAAATTGAAAACGGAAATCTATTTACCGATTAAATAATAACGATAGACAACTACAGCTATAATTTATTGATTCTAAAAATTCCCTCACTACAATAACCACTTTACTCAACCAAAGGTATTAATAACTCAAGCTTATTTCATATCTTTAACCAAACGCTTTAGCTTAGTGGTAAATAAAACCTTAATATTATGCAAACACAGACATTAACACAGAGAAAAAAATACAAAACATTTGGTTTTGTAGCGGTTTTAATGATGACCTTATTTACGTTTAACTCCTCTTTTGGACAAACGGCTGAAGCTACACAAGAACGTACTATTACAGGTGTGGTATCTAACGAAGATGGCCCATTACCAGGTACTAGCGTTACATTAGATGGAACCAGAGTTGGTGCTCTAACAGATGATGAAGGTAAATTTACATTCCCTAAGAAATTAAAAACTGGCGATGTATTAGTCTTTAGCTACCTTGGCTACGAGACCCAAAAAATATCCATTACAGACAAAACCAACTTCATTACTTTAGAACTTACTCCAGATATGGTAGAAATGATTGGTGCTGTAGATACCAATAAGCCTTATAAGTCCAAACGCAAAAAGAATTAATTGTAAGCCTTGCAAAAAACGTTTACATTATTACTACTTTTTATAAGTTTAGTTAGTGTTAAAGCTCAAATTAAAGATTTTAGCCACCTAAATTTTAAAAAAGCAGATAGTATTGCTCTAGCCTTAAAAGGTGAAAACCTCACAAATCTACCTGAACTTTCCTTTAAACTTACCAGCAATTTAAAAACAGATGCTGAAAGGTTTAGAGCTATTTACAAGTGGGTTTGCGGTAATATTGCCAATGACTATTCGCTTTACCTAAAAAACGACAGACAGAGACAGCGTTTTAAAAATGACAGTCTAAAGCTTGATGCTTGGAATACTAAATTTAGAACCAAACTTTTTAGCAGATTGCTTAAGAAAAAACGAACTATCTGTACTGGCTATGCTTACTTGGTAAAAACCTTAGCAGATTTTGCGAATCTTGAGTGTGAAATTGTACAAGGTTTCGGGCGTGTGAGCACTACAAATATTGAAACTTTAGATCTACCTAACCACTCGTGGAATGCTGTAAAACTTAACAATAAATGGTACCTCTGCGACCCTACTTGGGCTAGCGGAATTCCTAATCCAAAAACAAACCGATTCAATTTTGAGTATAATGATGGTTTCTTTTTGGCAAATCCTAAGCTATTTGCTGTAAATCATTTTCCTATTGAAAAACGTTGGTGGCTTACTGAAGATGAAGAAATTCCTTCGTTTGATGCATTTTTAAAGGCTCCAGTTCTATATGGCAATGCTTATAGAACTCTTGAGTTGCATGATGCACCTCAGCAGATGCATCACACAATTAAACCTTTTGAAAAAGTAACCTTTAAATATCAATTAAAAAATAACACTAAAATTGAAAAAGTAAAGCTTGGCTTTGACAATGGATTTAGTACTTGGAAAGACCAGCCAACCTCTGTTTCTATCAATGGTAAATCTTTAGAATTTGAACATCAGTTTAACCAAACAGGCTTTTATGATGTACATCTGTATTTAGATGATGATTTAATTTCTACGTATACTGTAGAAGTTAGAAAATAATCAGAGCATTTTTAACGTATTGACTTCTTGCTCTGTAAGATGCTTCCAATGACCACGCGGAATATCTTTCTTGGTTAAATGGCCAATAGCAACACAATCTACTTTTACTAAATCGTACTTAAGAGTTTCAAAAATGGTTCTTAGGATTGAGTTTCCTGTGTTTTTAATCTTTATGCCAATATTATTTTTTGGTTCACCTTCTATATAGCTTATCTCTTCAACAGTAATTAAATTTCCATCTACATTAAAGCCATCCTGAATCTTTTTTAAATCTTCAAACTTTAAGTTTCTATCTAATTCTACCTGAAACAAACGTGCTACACCAGTCTTAGAGTTTGTAAACTTCTGTACTATTTTTTCATCATTGGTAAACAACAAAAGACCAAGCGAATTTCTACCCAAACGACCAATTGGCCTAATGTTAGCACTAGTTGCATTGGCAACTAAATCCATAACCGTTCTACCATTTCCCTCTGCAATTGTGGTTGCAAAACCTTTAGGTTTATTTAATAACACATAAACCTTTGGTTCTGGTGTAATGCGTTGGCCATCATAACGAACATCGTCTGTACGCTTTACTTTGTAGCCCATTTCTGTGACCACCTTACCATTAACGGTTACCAACCCTATGGCAATATTTTCATCGGCTTCTCTACGCGAACATATACCAGAATTGGCAATGAATTTGTTTAACCGAATTTCATCTGGATTTGATGTTGTATTTGGTTTTGATTTCTTTTTGAAAGGAGCATTACCTCTGGCAAAACTTTTTGATTTGCTGTTAGCCTGCCCTCTTCCTGAATTTTTTCCTTTCCCTTTGCTATCTTGATGTCTGCTCATATTAAAATTTTTGGCAAAGGTATAACATTAGTTAATACTAACTGGTTTATTTCTTTAGTTGTTTGTAGTTACAATAAAAACATTACAAGCGATTTAAAACCACCGATACATCTATTAATAAAATAGAAAAGACACCTGCTACAATGATGAATTTTAAAATATTATGGAGTATCAGATAATGTGTTTTTTTGTTGGATTTCCATAGAATTAAGAGAAAAAGTAAAAGCAATACTACACTCAAATAAAAGAAATAATACATATGCCCAATTTTAAAAAACAGAATAAGTGCAATACCTGAAACTATCGTCAATAGTGCCAATACGGTAAGCATTACTTTAGAAGTGCGTTCACCATAGATTACAGGTACCGTTTTATAATCCAAAGCCAAGTCTCCTCTAATATTCTCTAAATCTTTAGTTAACTCTCGCATAGACACCAATAAGAATAAGAATATAGCATGTGCAAAAATGACCAATTCAAAATTTTTGTAATAAATAAAAATGGCAAAGAATGGTGTTACTGTAAGTATTGCAGATACCAAATTACCTGTTATAGGCTGTTTCTTGAATTTATGCGAATACAACCATATCGCAAAAATATAAAGTGCAAAAAATATAACAGCCCTAAAGGATACATAACTCGCAAAAACGACAGCTAGAAAATTCAACACGAAGTAGAATGACAATTTTGTGTTTTGGCTCACCAAACGATCTAGCATGGTTTTTCTTGGTCTATTGATTAAATCTTTTTCAGAGTCATAAAAGTTATTAATGATATAGCCTGCAGCTATGGTTGCAGATGATGCCAACACTAGCATCAGCAAGTTAACATCAAACAGTACTTTTTTTAAGGGCTTATCGTGCGCAAAAATGTAAATTGATGCTAAATACTGTGCAATGACTACAACCAAAATGTTATAACCACGCACTACCGAAAACAGACTGAAAAATTTTAAGAGAATATGTTTCTGCCGTCTTGTTAGCATATAGATGAATTAAAAAAACCTCACAAATTACAAGAATCTGTGAGGTCTAAATGTAATATTTTTAGTTCTAAAAGTTATAAACAACTTCTAATTTCTGACCTTTTAAAGCTTCTTTGGCTCTTTCAATATCTTCGGTAAAGCCTAAAATGTAACCACCACCACCAGAACCACAAAGTTTTAGATAGTAGTCATTGGTTTCGATACCTTTTTTCCATAACTCATGGAATTGACTTGGTATCATGGGCTTGAAATTATTTAACACTACTTTAGAAAGCTGCTTCGTATTTCTAAATAAAGATTTAATATCACCTTTAAGGAAATCTTCTACACAAGCATCGGTATGTTTAATAAACTGTTCCTTAAGCATACTACGGAATCCTTCATTCTTCATATTTTCCATAAAAATGCTAACCATAGGTGCCGTTTCGCCAACAACGCCACTATCTAACAAAAATACTGCTCCTTTACCTTCTGTACTTTGCGATGGTATGCCTGTAGCTTCAATATTATCTTTAGAGTTGATTAATATCGGAAGGCTCAAATAACTATTTAAAGGATCTAAACCAGATGATTTTCCGTGGAAAAACGATTCCATTTCAGAAAAAATAGCTTTTAACTTTAATAGTTTTTCACGAGTTAAATTTTCTAAAATCGTAATCTTTTCTGTAGCATACTTATCATAAATTGCCGCTACCAAAGCGCCACTACTCCCTACACCATAACCTTGTGGTATTGATGAATCGAAATACATACCAGCTTCAACGTCCGCTTTTAATTTATCCATTTCAAAAGACACTAAATCTTTGTCTAAAGTATCGAGGTAAGTCGCAAAACGTTTTAGGCTTTGATTTGACTTTATGGCCTCTTCAGATGGATTTTCATCAACCTTTAAAGCTCCGTTGTAAAAATTGTAAGGTATAGATAAGCCCTTAGAATCTTTAATGATTCCATACTCACCAAAGAGTAGAATTTTTGAGTAGAAAAGAGGTCCTTTCATATGGGTATTAAACAATTTCTTATAACAAATATACGGATTAATCCGCTATTTAGTTTGCAATCAAACTCTAAGCAATGTTATTTTTCAATTAATTGTGTAATTGTGCTCCTTTACCTATAAAATCTGTTATAAAATGACCGTTTTGACAAAACTCAGCCAGTTCATTTTTTATAAACTTTAGCACACTTTCTTTTTCATTTTCAGGATATAACACATGTACATTGGCACCAGCATCTAAAGTAAAACAAACATTAGAATCATTCTCCGCTCTATACTTCCAGATTTTATTGATTATTTCTAAAGTATTGGGCTTCATTAAAATGAAGTAAGGCATGCTCGTCATCATCATAGCGTGAAGCGTTAAAGCCTCGCTTTCAACAATTTTTACAAAGGTCTGTAAATCACCAGATGCTAAAACTGTTTTAAGTTTTGCTAAATTATCATGAGCCTGAGCAAAACGTTGTTCCGCAAAAGGATGGCCAAACATCAGTTTATGACCAACGGTACTACTTACTTGCTTTTCGCCTTTATCTACTAAAAGTATAGTGTCTTGGTAATCTTTGAAATTAGGATGTACTTCACCATCAAATTTAATTCCGTACAAATCTGAACTTTCTGTGCTTTCATTTTGTCCCCAAACCACCAATTCTCCTTCAATACTTCTGCATGCACTACCTGAGCCTAATCTGGCTAAAAACGATGCTTTTTGTTTGAATACCTTATCTGCCACTTCGACTACGCTCAGCGAGCGTTCAACACTCATTAAACAAAGTGCCAAAGCACTCATACCTGAAGCAGAAGAAGCAATACCTGAACTATGTGGAAAGGTATTAGAGGTTTCAATCTTAAAATGGTAATCTCTTAAAAAAGGTACATATTCTTCGATACGCTCAAAAAAGGTTTGAATTTTTGGTTTGAAGGCTTCGTTTTTTTCGCCTTCAAAATACACTTCAAAACTAAAATTTTTACTTTCTTTTTTAGTGTAAGTAAGCTTCGTAATAGTTTTGCAATTAGAAAGCGTAAAGCTTATAGATGGGTTTTCTGGAATTTGATTTTTCTTTTTTCCCCAATATTTTACCAATGCTATGTTACTTGGAGACTCCCATTTTACAGCACCACGTTCTATATTAGAGTTGTAATTTTTAAGAATAAAATCTTCGGCAATCATAATCTAATTTTCTGCCGACAAAGATAGTAACTTTAGCATTGTTTTATAGTTTCTTGCCGTAGCATTAACCTTAAGTTTTCTTTCAAAATAATTGAGGCTAAATTTTGCATTGCCATAACCCTTGTCTGAATAGAAATAAAGACAATCATTTGTGATTTTATATTCCTCTTTGTCATAGGTTTTCTCATAAGCTTTTTGAACTAAATCTTCTTTTGGATAATGAGATAATATTCCAAAATAGCTATTGATTTTTTTGTCTTCGGAAAACGGACAATCGTCAAATATTTTTTGCAATTGCTGCCTAGTTCTTACTATTACTGATACCTCAAAATCAAAATGGTCGAAAATCGATTTTTGAATTGAATTTTCTATCTCTTGGTAATTGGTTTCTGCAACTTTAAAAATCGCATTACCACTTTGGATATAGGTTTTTACATCAGAAAAGCCAATCTTAGTTAACAGCTCTCTTAACTCTGCCATAGGAATTTTTCTGTGTCCACCAACGTTGATTCCTCTTAATAATGCAATGCATGTTTTCATCTTTCAGCAATTGATTGCGATACGATATACGCTCCTGTCCATGCATTCTGAAAGTTAAACCCTCCTGTAACAGCATCTACATTGATGACCTCACCTGCAAAATATAAGTTTGGGATGAGCTTGCTTTCAAAGGTTTTAAAGTTGATTTCTTTTAAATCAACTCCGCCTGCTGTAACAAATTCTTCCTTAAATGTACTTTTTCCGGTAACTTGAAAAATAGCTTGTGTTAACTGCTCCACTAAAGCAGCCAGTTGCTCTTTGTTGAGATCTGCCCAACGTTCATTTTCTGAAATATTTGAAGCTAAAACTAGTTT
Source organism: Winogradskyella sp. (assembly GCA_020435515.1). GTDB lineage: Bacteria > Bacteroidota > Bacteroidia > Flavobacteriales > Flavobacteriaceae > Winogradskyella. Next base: position 20,603 of record JAGQZO010000021.1, read on the forward strand.
TCTCCACAATCGTTTTGGCAAATCAAATTGTGCAGTGCCGAAAATCTGCTTCTTGGCTAATTCTTGTTTTAAATCTTTTAAATGACTTAAACAATCTTCAAAATCTTGTTTTATAAAGTTAATTTCAATCTTAAAATTATAATTAAGCTTTGCTAATTCTACTGCACCATAAGCTGATAGTTTTAAAATTGCTGGCGCACTCATTCCAACGTGAGTGATTAACAAAGGGCCTTCAGAAAAAAGATCTATACCAATTACTTTTACATCAACGTTTTGCGCCACAACTCCTGGAATATCTTTAATGCGTTTGTCATTTATATCAAAAGTGAACAGTGATGGTACAGGTGGAATAATGGTATGACCTAAATCTTCTAAGAGCTTCCATACTTTAGGATTACTTCCTGTGGCTACAACTATTTTTTTTGTTTCGATATCACCTTGTGATGTGCTGATAATAAATCCATCAATAATAGATTTTATTGATTTTACAGAATGGTTGTACAACACTTCAACTTTGTGTTTTTTAGCTTCAAACAAAAAACAATCTATTATGGTCTGAGATGAGTTTGAAACCGGAAACATTCTACCATCGTCTTCAATCTTTAGTTCCACTCCACGTTCTTCAAACCAAGCTATGGTATCACCTGTCATAAAGGTATGAAACGGCCCAAGCAATTCCTTTTCACCTCTTGGATAATTTTGGACCAACTCTGAAGGTGTAAACTCTGCATGTGTAACGTTGCAACGTCCACCTCCAGAAATTTTAACCTTTTGTAAACCCTCTTTACCGCGTTCTAAAATGGCAACTGATAATTCAGGATGTTTTTCCGCTATGTTTATTGCAGCAAAAAATCCGGCTGCACCTCCACCAATAACAATTATGTCTTTTTGTACTTGCAAATTCTGATTTAAGAAGATTTTATGAGTAAATCTTTGTTAAAATTAACTTCTATAGTTATTCTTAACCCATGAAAACATTTACAATGATACACTTTAAAAGATTAATATTAATAACGCTCTTTGCAGTTTCTTGTCAATCTGCTGGTCAACTTAAAATAGAAGGCAGTATTAACAATTCTATAAAAGAGGCTTCTGCTGCTGAAATTATACCTCAATCGGATTTAATTTGGACTATTGAAGATTCTGGAAATGACAGCAACTTGTACGGATTAGATTCTAGTGGAAAAATTGTGAAACAAGTTGCCATTACCAATGCTAGTAACATCGATTGGGAAGACTTAACTTCTGACGAGCAAGGTAATTTATACATTGGCGATTTTGGAAATAACAACGAAAAACGAAAGCATTTTAGAATCTTAAAAATTAATCATCAAGATTTAAATAATGAAACCACTAAAGCCGAAATTATTGATTTTACCTTGCCTAAAAACAAGTATTCCAAAGACTTTGAGGCTTTCTTTTTGTACAATAATTGGTTTTATATTTTTAGCAAAGAGACTAAGAAATTTATCACCTTAAAAGTTCCTAATTCTTCAGGTAAACATGAAGCTATTTTAAGATCAGATTTTAATTTAGACGGAAAGAACAATAAAATCACCTCAGCCGACATTAGTGATAACGGCAAAAGCATTGTGCTTCTAAACCATGATAAATTATGGAAACTTTCAGGATTTAGTGATGATGACTTCTTCTCTGGAAATATAGAAGAGTTACCGTTTGAGCACAACTCCCAAAAAGAAGGTATTTGCTTTAAAGATGATTCCACGGTTTACATTACAGATGAGCGCAATGGTGATGAAGGTGGTAATATTTACACCTTTAAACTCAACTAAAAATTAAGCCCAAAACCAAAAGAAAATCTTAATCCATCTTCACCTGTAAAGAAATTAAATGTTCCTGCAACCGAATCTGCTGCTGCAACCCAAAATCCACCTCCATACGAATTATGCCACTTTTCTGATGTGTCGTTTTTAACCCAAACTCTACCAACGTCTATACCAGAGAAAATCCCAATCTGCATTGGAAACCATGCGGTTTTAAAGCTATTAAAACTGTATCTTAAATCTGCATTGGTCACTAATGAGTTTTTACCCGTAAAACGTTCTGTCCTGTAACCTCTTAATCCTGCACCACCATCACCAATATTTGCTCCTTGAAAAAACAGAAAGTCATCACCAAAACGCAATTGTGTTCTTATATCTGTTTTTAAAACCAGCTTTCTATTAACGCTCAAGGCATTATAGAATCCAAGATGGGCATTTACGTAACCAAAAATATTATTAAACTCGTTAATCTCTGTTTTAGCACCAGCTATAATATTAAAATCCATACCTCTTGAGGTTGCAATTTCATCATCAGCACTATGATAGTCATATTCAGCTTCTAAAGCGGTAAATAAGCGTCTTTCAAAAAATTCTTCATCTGTTGTAGGAGCAAAATCTGAAATAAATCTATTATCGGTATTTTCTAATTCTATGCCTTCAAAAACCGCTTTAAACCCATATTCGCTACCATAACCTGAGTTTTTAACCGCACCAATATTAACACCAATAATACTTGTTTTCACACGATTGTAATCCAACCCTAAGTCGTCGTCATTATTTACCGTTTCATTACCAAAACCAAAAAAATTATTGGTGAAATTTTCACTAGTAAAAACACCTCCTAACTTTAAATTCCAATCCCCAAAGATATTAGCAAACTGACCATTGTATCTAACATCAAAGCCTTCCGTAGCAAAGTAATAACCAGCATTAAATCTATGCTGTTGCGAGAATGGATTACGTTCAAAACCTTTCTTAGTTTTGGTAAGGCTTACACCAACTTTAAGCCCATCATCAGGATTAAAACCAATACTTGGTGTAATAACACTCGTCTTTGTTATAAATTTCTGAAAATCGTATAGATTAGACTGATAGTTATCTGTAAGTTTAATTTGCCCTCCCTTATTTTTTTCGATGGTGTTCTCTTTGGACTTATGATCGTAAACCTTTATACGCCTACCATTGTTAATTTTATAAATATCATTTCCTTGCCCACCGATAATCCTTGTGTAGATTAAATTATTGGCCTTGCCGTTAACTTCAAAAATATCATCATCATCTAAGCCATAAATCCAAATTTCTTTTGTAACATCTCTGTGATAAGTTCTATCTACAATAACATCTGCTTTTTCTCCACCTTTATTTCTCCAAATTTGTACTCGGGTTTCTTTATCTGCTATTCTTGTTATTTCTATAAAATCATCTTTATCCGTTGCAGTGAGTATAACTAATTCATCTAAATAATTAGAATAGCGCGTTGCAATGTCTAATAAGTTATCACGTCTTCCTCTTAATTTAGTTTTAATATCTTCTATTATTTTACCTTGTATCTCTTTTGGCAGATTTGAAAAAGCCTCTTCTATAACGCCGTCTGTAATCTCATTTTGAAGAAATCTAGCTTGCTCAAGCCAAACGGATTTATCTGCTTGTTTTATTAAAGCTTTGTCTAGTTTGTGACCAGCACTATTCATCCACTTGATATCTTTTAGCTCTGCATCATACACCTGTAGTTGATTTGTTGCGCTAGAAATTGTGCGTCCAATATCTAAAAGTGTTCCATCAAAATTTGAAAACACCTGATCTCTATCTCTTGGAATTGGTCTGTAAAGTTTATCTCCATTAGGTTGATCAAATTGTGCCCAACGCCATTGATCTTGATGCCTATCCCAATCTCCGAGAAGCATATCAAAAAGTCGCGCTCTAACAAAGGCAACCTCATCAATTTTATATTCTTCGTCTTTTCTTATTTTTTCAATGATATCATGTGTGCTTTCTATATCATCTGCGTAACCAAAATTTTTATCGTTCGTGTAATTGTCTTCAGGACGTTCTTCTATCATATACAACTCACCACCATACTCATCATTATATTTACCTAAATGCTTATGTTTAGGAACATAAAACAACCTTGGATTGGTATGTAATACCTGAGCAGCATCTGATAGTTTTGGAACTGCTAAAAACGCATAAGGATGAGCAGCTGTGTAGAAATCTAGGATAAGTTCTTCAACAATAGTTTCGTCAAATTCATTTTCGACAAAATTATCTTTAAATACTACTGTTTGGATGTATTGTGTGGCACTCTTTCTGAGAGCACGCATGTTTAATTCTCTTCCGTCTTTCAACTTTAATCTTAAAGAGCGAGTTTGGTGTCCGCCTCCTTTACGCACAACTTCCAAACCTCCATATAATGTATCTAAAGTAGCAACTTTGGCTGTGATTTTTTTACTGTAAACGTCTCTGTAGTTTTCTCCCCAAATAGACTTAAAAAAGCCTGTTTTATCCGTTTCCTCTTTTGAATAAATTGAAACCTCAACCGTGCTTGGGAAACTATCAGGTAAGGTAGAAGTATCAAAATCTGGTTTGTTTGGCGGTATAACTTCTTTTTGAAATATAGCTTTTGGTTCACCATTTACCGCACTGAAAAATTGTACCCAAGAACTGCCATCTTTGTAAACCACAAGTTTTGCAAAGCCTTGTTTTCCATAAGAAAACAAGCCATTATCACTTAACGTAGCATAGGATTCTTTTGCACCAGAACCCGAAACAACTTGCTTGATTCTTCCTTCTTCAATATACTGTAAGGTATGCTCATGGCCTGATACAAAAACCAATTTAGGACTATCTACTGCGAGGGTTTCTAAACGCTTCATTAACTCATTGTAGCGCTCGTTATAGCGATCTTGAATGGATACTCCACCCTGTGTTCTTATTTGAGCAACAATAGTTGCCAAACCTGGAACTGGTATTTTCCTTTGACCAGGAAATATATGTTTTGAAGCAGCAAATTGACCTCCATGAACACCATTGGTATACATTGGATGATGCATGGCAAATACAATAGTCTTGTTTTGTGATTTTTTTAGTTCACCTTCTACTTCCAAGAAAAAACGTTCTCTGGTTTTTATTTCGCATTCATCATTTATGCCTGGATTATCGTTCCAGTTTTCTAAATACCATTGTGTATCTATGATAATAAGTTGAACCGTTTCACTTACGTCTATACTTTCTAATGGACAGCCATTTTCTGGTTGAAAGGTGTTTTTTCCCAGAGCTTCTTCTATGTACTTTTCTTGACGCTTTACTCCTTTTAATCCACCTGCATACCACTCATGATTACCTGGTATAAATATAGTTTTGCCTTTAAAGTCTTCTACTGCGCCAAACTGCGCCTGAAGTGCATTTTCTGCAGATGCTCTGTCCTTGTGTTCCTTTTTGGGTAATCCTGCTGGATAGATATTATCACCTAAATACAATGTGTAATCTTCCTTTGATACTTTTTGTTCTGCTAAATAGTTTTTAAATGCCATCAATGCATCAGAGTAACCATTCATTGGCGATTTACCAGCATCACCAACTAAATAGAATACATTGTCAATTGGTTTATCTGGCAAACTCTGATTAGAAAAATCGTCTTCTGCGTACTGCGCTCTGTAAGTAGCGCATGCGTGACTTAAAATGACCAAAACAAGTATTGTAATTTTTCTATATATCAACTTCATATTTTGTTTTTGTAGTTTAAAAATAAACCTAGATAAATTTACGAACTGCACGATAACATGGAACATCCTACTTTGTGTCTTGCCCATTCTGGTCGTTTGGAGAACCATTTTTGATATTCTGGTTGTTCATTGTATGGTTGCTTAAGCAATTCGAATAATTCATTTAATAGATTATAATCACCCTTGTCTGCATCATTAATGGCTAATTGAGCCATATAGTTCCTAAGTACATACTTTGGGTTAACTGTGTTCATTTTAGCTTGACGTTGTTGGTCTGTGATTTCTTCTAACTGTAATCTTTTGTCGTAATCATTAAACCAAGATTTCCACTTCATTTCTTTCTCATCCTTTATCTCTTCAAGTTTGTAAAAAGCCTCTTCTACAACCTTTAAGCCTTCATCAGCTTTGCCTTTTTTGTGATTAGACAGTAAACGATAAAAAATTGTCATATCGGTTTCAGACAATAAAAGACATTCTTCTAAATCTTCAATCAATTTCTTGTCTCCATCGTCCTTTATTTCTAATCCTAATTTTGAACGCATCATGCACAAAAATTGAATTTCAAAATCTGTTTGATACTGATTTAAAACAGCTTCAAACGGTTCTGCTTCTTCAACCAGAGGATATAACGCATTAGCGAGTTGCAATAAATTCCAAAGTACAATATTGGGTTGATTACCATAACGATAGCGCTTATACTCTCGATCTGTGGTGTTTGGTGTCCAACCAAAATCAAAACCCTCTAACCAACCATAAGGTCCATAATCTATAGTCAAACCTAAGATTGACATATTATCGGTATTCATAACACCATGCACAAAGCCTACACGTTGCCAATGGATTATCATATCCAAAGTTCTATCTGTAACTGCTTTAAAGAACTTAATGTAAGTTTCTTTGGAAGGTGTACCTAGTTCTGGATAAAAGTATTTAATGGTGTAATCTGTTAGTTTTTTGAGATTTTCAATATCGTTTCTAGAAGCAAACAATTCAAAATTACCAAAACGAATAAAGGTTGGTGATACTCTGCAAACAATCGCACCTTTTTCATAAGCTGCATTGCCATTGTAAAGCATATCTCGTAAAACGTCATCTCCTGAAAGCATCAAACTCAATGCTCCAGTTGTGGGTACTCCCAAATGGTGCATTGCTTCGCTACACAGATATTCTCTTACTGAAGATCTTAAAACTGCCAATCCATCTCCTTGGCGAGAATAAGGAGTTTCCCCAGCCCCTTTTAGCTGTAAAGCCCAGCGCTTTTGGTTGTGCACCACTTCGAACAAATTAATTGCCCTACCATCACCCAATTGTCCTGCCCAATTACCAAACTGATGTCCAGCATAAGCCATAGCATATGGCTCAGTATTTTTATAGACTTCGGTGCCAGAAAAAACATTCAAAAATGTTTTAGAATTGACATCATCTAAATTGATTCCCAGATTTTCTGCCATTTCAGGAGATACATGGATTAATTTTGGAGATGATGGTACTTTTGGCAAAACATAAGAATACATTGCTCCAAATACTTTACGTCTAGTGTTATCTAAGTTGGCATCAGAAGGTAATTCTTTATTAAAAGTGTCTGCAATATTTAAATTCATAAAATGAAGTCAACTTCTGTTTTTGAGTGAAATTATTCTTAATCTTGGTCGACAGACTAAGCACTGTGTCTATTTTATAAAAATACAACTTAGTAACTAGTAACCGCACTAATTAAATGTTAAGTCTTGTAATTTTCGTAATTTAGACCTAATTAATAATCTACGTTACCTATGGCAAAGTCTCTTATTGAAGACACTCAGGAATATGTTTTTAACCTCTTAACTGATAAGCTTCCAAATACTTTTATATACCACAACTATACGCACACACAACGCGTACTGAAAAGTACTAAAGAACTTATTGAAAACTCTGAAATTTCTAAAGAGGAATCTACAATATTAGAATTAACAGCTTTATTGCATGATATCGGTTACACTGTTAGTTCCGAAAACCATGAAACTGAAAGTGTAAAACTTGCAGAAGTATTCTTAAAAGAAAAAGGTGCTGATGATAGCATTATTAAGGCTGTTTCTGATTGCATAATGGCTACTAAATTTGATGAAGAGCCCAATAACAAACTCGAAGAAATTATCAGAGATGCTGATGCCTCTCACTTTGGTAAAAAATATTTTGATGAAGCGAGTGAATTTCTTAGAAAAGAACTAGAACTACGTGGCATTAAAAGTTACACGCCTGCCGATTGGCGTGCAGAAAATATTAAAGTTTTAACGGAACATAGTTTTTACACAGAATACGCCCTAAAAAATTGGCAACCTAGAAAGGAAAAGAACCTTGCTAAGTTAATGGGCAAAAAGAAAAAGCGCAAAAAGAAACTCGACGTAGAAAAAATAAAGGCTAAGTACAAAGCACAATACAAAAATGAAAGCCCTGAAAGAGGTGTACAAACCTTTTATAGAACTGCTTTGAGAAATCACATTAAACTTAGTGATATTGCAGACACAAAGGCGAATATTTTACTTTCGGTTAATGCTATTATCATTTCGGTTGTACTGGCTAATCTTATTTCTAAGTTAGACACCAACCCTTATCTAACATGGCCAACTGTAATTTTCTTATTCTTTTGTGTTGTCTCTATGGTGCTTTCTATAATTGCTACTAGGCCCAATGTTACGAGTGGTGAGTTTACTAAGGAAGACGTAAAAAATCAAGAAGTAAACTTAAGCTTCTTTGGTAACTTTCATAAAATGGAACTAAAGGAATACGAGTGGGCAATTATGGAAATGGTTAAAGATAAAGACTATATCTATAAAGCATTGACTAAAGATCTTTACTTTTTAGGCAAAGTTTTAGAGCGAAAATATAGACTGTTAAGAATAACATACACGGTTTTTATGTTGGGTATCATTATCTCCTTGGTATCATTTGCTATTGCCGTAAAAAATAATCCCAACGTAAACATTGAAGATGTTTTACCTGAAACTAATGAGCAGACTAGCTATTCAAATACTCAAAAAAAGGAAAATAGTAATTTTATGATTTAATAGTCTCCATTAAATCATTATAGGTGTAGAAATTCTTGTCATCATTTTCATTATGATACAGTATACTAACCCTTAATGCTTTAAGACCTGTTATACCCTGTAAATCCTCAAGTTCTAATACTTCCAAGTCTTTATTTAGGATATTTTTAGATTGAAGAAAACTAATATATCTTTTGTATTCGTCCTCATCTTCTTTTTGAGAATACACAATGGTTAGTTTCCCTTTTTCGGTAATACGCTCTTCAGTCCCTTTAATGAAAGCCTTATCTACTCGCTTCTTTACAACTTCATAACGCGCATTGTAGGTACCATCTACATCAAAACGTTTTTCATCCATTCTAAAGCGGATTGAAAGTGGCTGATTGAAAACTAATACCATTGACGCGACATCCAAGTTTATAGGATATTCATGTTGATTTTGATAGTACGAATTTTCCATTTCGCACATAACCTGTAATTGCCATAACCTCAAATTATATAGGTAGATCATATTAAAACTATCATGTTTTGTGATAGATTCACCTATATACATATTGTGCTCTACACCATCGGTTTTAAAGCGTTCAAAGAAATGAGGATACATATCTTGCGCTTCTAGCTGTTTCTCATCTAGCAATGACGACATATTGGTATTAATCAACTTTACTGTATCGTCATAATGCTTTCGGTAAAAATAGATAACATTTAAGTCCTCATCTATTTTATTGAAGTAATCCTCTATATCTTCTTTAAGTTCTGGTTCGGTTTGAGCTATCAACTCAAAAACAGGCTTAACTTCATCTCTCAAAAAAACAGTGATTGCATGCTCACTATCTACTTTAAAATTAGATTTTAAATCACTACAATACTTATTAACCTGAAACTTAATCTGCTCTAATATAAGTAAACTCTTTTTCTGAAGGGTTTTGTTAAGTATTTTTTCTGCCAAACTCAACTGAAGTGATAAATCTTTCTGAGTAGCTTCATTTCTGGCGTTGGAAGACCCCTTAACGTCTATTTGTCCAAAGAGTGGATACACATTATCAAAAGCAATTTTTTTGAATGTTGGCGATTCGCCAGTCTCATATTGTTTTTTGATATAGTTCCTAGCTTCTTGTACAAATTTCCAATGTACGCTTGGATGGATTGATGTACATTCCTTTTGAATTATAGCTTCAATTAAATTCTCTTCTTCATTTTTTGAGCGTTCAACTGCAGATACTATATAAGGCATAACATCTATCAATTTATTCGCATTGATACTGTTTAAAACCTTTGGCTCTTTAGAAACAATCTCCAAAATTCCCATTAAACCATCATCATTGGCAATTGGAGCAAAAATGGCGCTTTTATAACCTTGTTCGTGCAATACTTTAACATGAGGCGCCTTGCCGTTAGAGCGCTTATAAATCTTTTCTACATCAGAAATTGAAAAATATGTGTTTTGCTTTAGTAATCGATCATAGGACCATTTACAGAGTGCATCTTCACATGGAACACGCTCTTCCTTATTTAACAAAAAACTGTTCATGCCAGCTCCATAAACACGATCAAAGGTGCCCTCTTCATGATTATAGATTGAAAATCCAACTTCAATATTTTTAAAACCGAATAAGGATCTAAATATTTCATAAAAGCCTTGCATAAAGCTTTCGTCTTTGCGTTTATCCTCAGCAATTAATGACGACTTTATGTTTGAAATGGACTGGTCATCGGTTACATCAAAGATATTTGAAATCACAAAGCCTTTAAACTCGTAACTACTTGGTGGAAATTTCTCTTTCCACAACGCTATATTCTCAAAATTATCTAATAATTCTTCGTAGTCATCATACGTGATTTTTGGTGCATTTTCTCTTGGTATAATTTCTACAAAATCTGCATTATATAAGATTTTATAAAATCTTGTTATACCATTAGCATCAGGAATTTCATAAAAGAAAGGACGCTTAAAATTCAAATTGTATCCATAACAAAAATTTAGAATTATGGTACAGGCAATAATATACCTTTGGTCATCAGGCATATTCTTTATTTGCAATTCAAACCCTTCTCCAGCAGTTTTTAAAATGGATTTAAAGCGTGCTGAAGAATTAAAGATAATATCCTGAAAAGGTACAGAGGCTGTTTTTATTTCATTATGAGTTAAAACTGGACTGAAGGCATCTTGAAGAATGCCTTCAATTTCTTTCTCATAAGTCTTGAGCAAGTTTAAATCGCTAAACCCTTCTCTTAATACAGGATTTTTATCAGCGATTTCTATAACACGGCGTGCATTAGCGGCAATAAAGTCGTTATCAGTTTCAACCAATTTTTGATACTGATTAAGCAACTTATTAAAGCTAACCTTAATAATTAAAGGTGAATCAATGTTGTCGTTAATGTCCAAACCGTAATTTTTTTCTATAAGCAAAGTTACAAATATTTAAAGTAGTCGTTTTTGTTAAGACTACCTTACATGAGGTTTGTTACATCAAAGCACTACTAAAGATTAATCTAACTTTTTTAAACTTATTGCAAACCCTCCACCTTCAGCTAGGTTTACGCTTAGTTTAGAACCTTTAGAAATATTTATTTTCTCAATGGAAATATCTAGTGGGTTGTTATCCCAATGGGCGTTTTCTCCATCTTTATAAATAATAGCTTCGTATTTTTGGTTCTCGTCTAAAAAGTCGAAAGTTACATCTAATGTTCTAGCGTTTTCATCTGTTATGCCACCAACAAACCAATCACCTGTTTTGCGTTCTTGTCTTGCTATGGTTACATAATCACCTACTTCTCCATTTAAAACTTTAGTCTGTTGCCAATCGACACCAACATCTTTTATAAATTGAAATGGCTCAGGGTTGGCTTCATAATGCTCAACTAAATCTGCTGCCATTTGAATAGGACTGTAAATCACAACATACAACGCTAATTGCTGAGCAATAGTAGTATTTACCTGATTATTTGGTTTGTATTCATCAAATTTAATATTGAAAATTCCTGGCGTAAAATCAATTGGACCAGACAACATTCTTGTAAAAGCCACTATTGGCAGATGCTCTGGTGGATTACCTCCATCACTTGCCCAAGCATTGAATTCTTGACCTCTTAAGCCTTCACGAGAAATGATATTTGGATAGGTTCTTCGCAAGCCAGTGGCTTTAATTGGTTCGTGAGCATTGACTGCGACCTCATATTTTGCTGCTTTAATCGCAGCATTGTTGTAATGATTTACCATATATTGTCCGTGATGATATTCACCTTTTGGAAGAATTTTACCAACATAGCCAGACTTTACCGAATGCATTCCGTATTTCTGCATTAAAGCATAGGCAGTATCTTGTTGTTTCGTATAGGTTTCCGTGGCAGCTGAGGTTTCGTGGTGCATAATAATTTGCACACCTTTTTCCTTGGCATATCTTGTCACCTCTTCAATATCGTAATCTGGATACGGTGTTACAAAATCGAAAACGCCTTCCCTATCCTCAAAACCAATCCAGTGTTCCCAACCCGTATTCCAACCTTCAACCAAAACACCACCTATATTGTTTTTTGCTGAAAAGTCAATAAAACGTTTTACATTTTCTGTGGTTGCACCGTGTTTACCGTGTGCACCTCCAGTATCGGTCCACGTACTCATATTTTGGGTCATTCCATAATCCCAAGACGATTTTCCTAAATGCATTTCCCACCAAACTCCTGTATATTTCATTGGTGTAAACCAAGATACGTCACCTAACTTGTTAGGTTCGTTCAGATTAACGATGAGTTTAGATTCTATTAAATCTGGTGCATTATCTGTAATTTGAATAGTTCTCCAAGGTGTCTCAAAAGGCACAGTTTTCTTCACCTTGTAATCCGTGTTTTTAGAACCTACTAAATTGCTTTTTAAATCTAAATTTTCGGTGTCTATTTTTAAGGCCATCCCAGAATAATCGACTAAAGCAGCTTCGTGAAAACTTAGGTGTGTTCCATCTGTACCAACCATAGTTACTGGTGTATTTACAGCATTCTCTGGAATGTAAGTCTGCGCTAAATCGTTGTGATTTGCATATTGCAGTGCGTCAATTTCCGAAAGTTTTGTCGTTCTATAGAGATGCTCATAAATATCCCAATCGCCAGGAATCCAAAAGGTTTTATAATCTTCGGTTAGATTAAATTCTGTATGTTCATCGTTGATATATACTTCCCCTTTAAAGTTATCCTGTTCTGGAAATTCATATCTAAAACCAATACCATCATCATAGACTTTGAAAACAATAGTCATTAAACGTGCTGCTTCATTAGTTTCTTGAAGCTCAACTTTTAATTCGTTGTAATTATTGACTACATCCAATTGCTCTCCCCAAGGCATTTTCCACGTTTCATTGAATTTTGATGTCGATGTGTTTTTAATCTTGAAATTTTTATCAAAATCTTCAGCATCCTTAAAATCAAATCCTAGATACGAGGTATCCACAACCGTTTTATTTTTGAACATTACGGTGTAGAATGGCTGTCCTTCTGAAGTCACATTGAAGATGACTTTTACGGCTTTGTTTGGTGAGGCCAGTTCCGTGATTTGTTTTTCGTCTTGGTTGCAAGAGAAAAAGAAGAATACGATAATTAGTGATAGAAGATTATATTTCATTTTTATTAATTTATTGTTTTTCAATGAGTACAATATTGTACTCTGAATTGATAGTGATTTTTCCGTTTTCAACGGTTGTCTCTTGTCCTGAATATGCATCTTTTAGCATCACACGTTCTTCATAAATCTTGGAAACATCAATCACTTTTTTGCCTTTAGGCAAATCTAAACCTACAACTACCAAATCTTTAAAGTCACCCTTTTGATAGCTTCTGTAAAACAGATAAGGTTTTTGAGTTATCATTTGATGTGTGCCTGCACCAACAGCTGGATGACGTTCTCTAAATTTACCTAATTTCTGCCAATGCTCTAAAATTGCTTTTGTTTTTTCATCTGAATTTATATCGTCCCAATTCATAAATGAACGCAATGTGGCATCGCCTTGTGTGCCTTCTATAACTAAAGATCTTGCCGACTCATCACCGTAATATACTTGCGACGTTCCTGGTGCGAGCAATAAATAATTCGCTGTTTTATATGGTTTTTCTCTCGATGGATCAAACGGACTACCATCGTCGTGCGAGCTTAAATAATTTAGTACTCCAAAATCTTTTAAAGGTCCATTTAATGTATCTGAATATTTTTTGAAAAGCGGCTGATACGGCATCTCTTTGGCGTTCCATTTAAACTCAAAGTTGATTTGTGCACTGAACATATCATCGTAATAATTCACTTTTTTATCACCATAATCGTACATTTTTCCGCCACTAATACCATAGTTGTAAACTTCACCTACCAAATAAAAATCATTGTCATCCAAAACTTTTTCGGGATTATTTGTTTTGTACTGTTCAAAAGCATAATCACATTCTTTTTTGAACTCTTCCCAAACGTAAGCTTCAGTATGTTTTACCGTGTCACATCTATACCCATCTACTCCGAATTCCGTGATGTAATCCGTGAGCCATTTCATAATATAGAAACGTGGTGCTCTTGGGTGGCCAGTGCGTTCAAAAAATTCATCGAGTTCCTTTACTTCTTGTTCGTAGCGACCTTCGGATTTCCATTTTTCAACCAATTGTGGTGGTAATTCTACATTTTCGTTACTATCCGTTCTGATGTCTGGTAAATTTTTTACCAATGTACAAGTCACCGTGTTTTCGTAATTATCGTACTTACATTGAGGACTTTTCCTCACCCAATCTTCTGGCCAAACAGGGTCTTTTTCGGTGACTGGCCCTGTATGATTTATAACAGCATCCAGCACAATACGGATTCCCCTTTGATGTGCTTCTTTTACCAATTCATGTAGGTCTTCCTTAGTACCGTAGTTTGGGTCTATGTTGGTCCAATCTTTTGCCCAATAGCCGTGGAATCCGTAAGTGACACCTGTACCTTCGTCTGTTCCGCCATGGATTTGCTCAACGATTGGTGTCATCCAAATGGCATTGATGCCTAAATCGGTAAAGTAGCCTTCTTTTAGTTTTTGAGTGACACCTTTGATATCTCCACCTTCAAAACCTCGTAAATTTCCAGTTTCTTTGGTTCTATCGAAGTTGATGTCATTTGATGTATCCCCATTATTAAATCTATCCGTTAACAGAAAATAAAGGTTCGCTCCTTCCCAAACAAAAGGTGTTTTTTGAATGACCATTTCTTTATTGTTAGCTTCTACTATATTTGAATTTTGATTGTTTTTGCAACCAAATGCTGAAACTGTTAAAATTATTACAACTAAATACCTATGCATTACTTCTTAATTAAAATTTTGTATTCCCAAGGGCTAATAGCCATGGCATCCAATTGAAATTCTTTCTCTTTTGGATTGATGAAATCTTGATATGTACCACTTGGCACTTTGATTCTCTTTGTATCGTCAGAGAAATTCCCAACAAACAATATAGTCTGTCCAGCTTTAGAACGCTCAAACATTAAAATATTATTTCCAGTATCTATTCGTTTATAATCCGCAGGATTTTTACCACCATTTAAAGCAGGATTAGTGTTTTTAAGTTCGCCTAATTTTTTCAGCAAATCGAAATATTTACCTTTTTCTTTTGGAATAGAATCTTTTTCAAAAAATTTAAGACGATGATCCATATCATACTCTTGTCCGCTGTAAATCAATGGCATTCCTGGCATCGTGTAATACAATGCAGTAAACAATTCTTTTTGATCTCCCATCCGCTCTTTAATGGTTCCACTCCAAGAATTTTCATCGTGATTGGTGATGAAGTTCATTAAAATGTCGTCTTCGTCATAATCGTTTGAAATCTTAGCCATATAGTTGTCGAAATCTTCTGTCGATTTTTCGTCTTTTGCCAAACCGTTCATTAAATGATGGCCATCCCAAGCATACGCCATATCAAATAAATCTCCGTCTAACAATTCTGGTTCCCAAGCTTCGGCCAGCATAAAAACGTCCTTTTCACTTCTTAGCTTAGAAATAGCAGTTTCCCAGAAATCCAACGGAACCGAACCTGCAACATCACATCTAAAACCGTCTACGCCTTCTTCTTTAACCCAGTAAATCATATCCTCAATCATTTCCTTGCGCATATCTTGATTATCATAATTAAGATCAGCAACATCTGTCCAATCAGTTCCCTTTGGATGAATAATTTCACCCGATTCATTTTGTGTATAATATTCGGGATGATTTTTTAACCACTCGTGATCCCAACCTGTATGGTTTGGTACCCAGTCTAAAATGACGTAAATGTCATTTTCGTGAGCCGTATTGACTAATGCTCTAAAATCTTCTTTGTTACCAAATTCAGGATTGATTTTTGTGAAATCTGTTACGGCATAATAACTTCCTAAATATTTGTCTTGTTCTTCCTCTGGGAATTCTGAAGCAAACTTTCCTCCTTCAGCCTTTCGTTTAGTTTCTGAAATAGGAAAAACAGGCATTAACCATATCACTTTTACACCCAATTCCTTTAGTGTCGGAATATCCTTTGTGAATTCTTCAAATGTACCTTCTGGTGAATATTGACGAATATTAGCTTCGTAAATTACAGCAGTTTCCAAAACCTCATTTGAAATTGGTTCAATTTCAGTAACTTCTTTTGGTTCTTCTTTTACTTCAGTTTCCTTTTTTTCTTCTTTGCACGATAGCGCTAGTACCATAATGCAAATTAATGTGGTTAGTTTTTTCATTTTATGTTTTTTTAAAACACCCCTAAGTCCCATCAAGGGGACAATAAAGATTTCAAAATTATTCTTGTATTTTAAGTATGAATGATTCTAAAGGTTTAATATCGACGCGTACCTCAGCCTTTCCATCTTCAACTTTTAAAACAGAGGTATAATTGCCGTAGAGCTCATCCTTAACTTCATATTCGCCATCGCTAAGTCCTAATTTTTTGACTAAATCCTCAGGCAATTGTAGTTCAAATCCATAGGTATTATCTGCATTAAAGTTTGAAACAATAATTAATTGCTCGTCATCACTCCATCGCACAAAACTCAAAACTTTGTCATTGTACCATTCTGTGTTTTGTTGGTTGTATAGATGGATATCCTGATAATTCCCCATTAAAGCCGAACTGTTAATCGTAAAATTGAGCAAGCGCTTGTAAAAGTCTCTTAACGCTAGTTCTTCGGCTGTGGATTGGCCACCATCAAATTGTTTGTTATTGACCCAACGTACCACACTTGGCACGCTACCATAATCGAAAATAGACGTACGTGTTGGATCGCCAAAGCCTAAATCTTCTTCGGCTTTTTCACCAAACTCTTGACCAAAATACACCATGGTTGGTGCGGTTGTAGATGTAGCAGAAACGACCATTGCTGGTTTTCCTTTTTGCGCATTGCCAGCAAAATCTGGACTTGCAATACGTTGCTCATCGTGGTTTTCTAAAAAGTGAAGCATATGATGCTCTATATCTTTTAAATCCTCTTGAATTGGTGGAATATTGTACGTACTTCCGTGACCTTGAATTACGTGTTTTAGCGTATCGTACAATTGCACCTTGTCATACAGGTAATCCATTTTTCCTTTTTTGATGTAATCTCTGTACAAGCTTGGATTGTAAACCTCAGCCAGTAAAAAAGCATCTGTATTTTTCATTTTGATATTTGAATTCATATAACTCCAAAATTCAACTGGCACCATTTCTGCCATATCAAATCGGAAGCCATCGACACCTTTTTCTGTCCAGTACAAAGCGATATTCTTAAATTTCACCCAAGAACTCGGTACGGTTTTGTCCTTCCAAAATTCATAGTGTTTTTTATAATCTTCATTATCAAAACCTTCAGGCAATTCGTCAAAATCTTTTTTCCCATCAGGACTCACGCCATAATTCACTTTTACGGTTTCGTACCAATCGTTCATATCTGGTTTTGAAGCTCGTGATCCATTACCTGTCCATTTTGCAGGAATTTCTTCAAACTTACCATCGGCTAAAGGATGGTTTTCGCCACCTAGAGGTTGATACCCATTTTTCCAATCTGGGACTTCGAAAACTTCACCTGGATTGTAATAAAAGTTATTATTGGCTGCGTAAGTCACGGTTTTGTCATCTTCTGCACCAAAATCTGTTGTGCCTTCTGGGTTGGTTAGGCTTTGGTAGTTTCTCGCTACGTGATTTGGCACGATATCTATTAATACTTTTAAACCCGCTTTGTGCGAACGTTCGATTAAAGCTTCAAATTCTTGAAGTCTGTTCTCTACATTTTCAGCTAAATCAGGATTCACATTATAATAATCCTTAACAGCATAAGGTGAACCGGCTCGACCTTTTACTATATCTGGATCGTCATTTGAAATGCCATATTTAGTATAGTCAGTAATCAAATCGTGATGCGGCACACCTGTGTACCAAATGTGAGTGATTCCTAAATCTTTGATTTCGGCAAGTGCTTTGTCCGTAAAGTCGTTGAATTTACCAACTCCATTTTCTTCTAAAGTTCCCCAAGGTTTGTTGGTTGTATTAGTGTTACCAAATAAACGGGTAAAAACTTGATATACGACTTCTTTCTTTTTCATTTTTTGCTTCACTGAATTGGTCTTTAATTCACTATTAACCGGGTCTGAATTGTTTTCGTTTTTACAACTGAAAGCAATTGTTGCGATTAAAATTAGAGTAATTATACTTTTTGAACGCATATTAGTTGTTAAGCTTTATTTTGATTTCTTTCTCTGTTGAAGTAACCCAAGTTACATTAAGTGTTAGGGTTTTATATTTTGAATTATAAGTTCCATTAACCTTTTCATTTCCTATTTTGATTTTCTTTGGTTCATTTTTAATGTTGTGAATGGTTAACTCGATGGTTTTCACTCCAGTTGAATAGTTAGCTCCCGTTTCTGCTTCAAAATCTATTTCTAACCATCTCCCTTCTTGCTCTGCTTCAAATTCTAAAATTTGATAAGCTCCTTTTTCATAGGCATTCGCTGTCTTTCCATCATCAAAATAAAAGGCTCTTTCAGATTCTTTGATAGAACTGTCGTGGTAATATTGTAGCTGAAATGTTGTGTCATCATAATCTTCGGTAGTTTGCACCATCTTAGTTAATGGTATAAAAGCACCTGCTCTGACATAAACCGGAATAAAGTCTTCTCGCAACTGAACGGTTTTTGCTGTGCCTCCTTCTGTAATCTTATCGGTTTCAATATCAAACCATTTTGAACCTTTTGGAAAGTAAACTTCTTGCTCTTTTTTTCCGGCTTCCAAAACTGGTGACACCAAAATATCGTTTCCCCATAAATAGGTTTTTGAATAATTGAATAACTCTGAATTGTTAGGTTCTTCAAACAACAGCGGACGCATTAAAGGCTTGCCATATTTATGATTTTCATACACCAAATTATAGTTATAAGGCAATAACCTGTAACGCATTGCAATGGCAAAACTTGCCAATCGCTTGGCTTTTTCACTTCTAAAAACAGGCTCACTCGGTACATCTTCTTGTGCGTGTGGCCTAAAAATGGGATTGAACGCTCCATACTGCAACCAACGCACATACAATTCATCATCTAAATTAGCACCTGCAAAACCACCCAAATCACTATGCATGTATGCCAAACCTTGCATTCCCATTTGAAGCGCGATTTCTGGTTGACTTTGCAAGCCTCCCCAAGTTCGGTTAACATCACCTGACCAAGGGACCATTCCGTAGCGTTGGCTACCAGAATAACCAGCGCGCATTAGAATAAATGGTCTTGTTTCTGGGAAATCGCGTTGGTAACCTTCGTGGATTAAGCGTACCCAATCGTGACCGTAAATATTATGCACTTCGGAAGCCGAACCAGTATGATGTTGAACCCAATCTGGATGTACTTCTGGCTCACCTAAATCCCCCCAAACACCAGCCACACCTTTGTTGGCTAAATCTTTGTAAATATCCCAAAACCATTGTTCTCCTTCTGGTTTGTATATGTCAATTATTCCAGTATATCCAAAGTAAAAATCATATTTTGCATCATTACCAACAGAATCTTTAGCTAGTATATTTTTAGCGACTGCCTCATCCCATTTTTTTGACGTCGTCAATACAAAAGGTTCTGTAATTGGAATTGTTTTGACGCCATTATCTTTGAGACGTTTTACCATACCTTCAAAATCTGGAAACGAATCTCTAAAGACTTCAAGATTTCCCATTGTGCCTTTAAGTTCTTTGCCAAACCAATATAAGTCTAAAATAATGGCATCAACAGGAATTTTTTCTTCTTTGAATTTTGCTATGGTTTGTTCAACTTCTTCTTGCGAATGATACCCAAATCGGCTTGAAAAATTACCCAATGCCCAGCGTGGTAACATGGGCTGTTTCCCTGTTAGCTTGGTATAATTATTCAGCATATCATACCACGAATCTCCAACAATGATTTGATAGGTTTTTCGGCCTGAAATGGTTTCGTAGGTCAAAGTGTTATCGCCTTTGCTATCTAGATCCAAATAGCCAACTGGCGCGTTGTCAAAATGAATCATATATTGATTGGAAGACAATACAATTGGCATTGTGTAGTTCATCAATTCGCTGCGGGTTTCGTAACCGTAATGTGCTCTATTAAACAGCGGTAAACGATGTCCTCTACGATTCATTCCCAAAGCTCTTGCTCCACCTCCGTACAACACTTCTTCTTTTGATAGATTGAATTCTATTTTCTCGGTGGAATCGGCAATGATGTTGCCTTTAACCATCTCCATTGGTTGGTGTTTACTTTTGTAGTAGCCACGTTTTTCTGAAGTTATAAGTTTACCACCATAAAAATAATGAATCTTAAATGGTGATTTCTGGATTTTTACCGCAATATTATTGTTGCAGTTAATGTCTTCTACACACTCTCTAAGTGCAAAAAGGGTATTAAACTCTATAATAGTTTTGTCTTCTTTTAAGTCCATTACCCATGGTTCTGTTTTCGGTTTCATAACTACTGCATGAGAACTTGGGTTATAAGTCTCCCCTTTTGGAATGAAAGACACTTCCATTATTTCTTTCGAATAAAGCCTAAATTCATAATGACCTTCATTAGTAATTACTTCGAATACTCCATCTTTGAAATTATGCGATTGGTAAATACGGTTAAGGTTTTGTGCAGTTATCGAAACTGAAACAAAAAAAATTGATATGTATATAATGATGTATTTCATAATTATAAAATAGATTCCTGCCTTCGCAGGAATGACAAGGGCAATTAATTATTTCCTAACAAAAACAACAAGGGTTGGTCCAACCTTGCATTCCAAGAATTTTCAGAATGGTCTGTGCCTTCAAAAAATAAATTCTTGGCATTGTTTTCAGTATATCCTTTTTGTTTTAATATGTCGTCAACTCTTGGTGCGTATTGCGGGTAATGTTCGTCTAAAGTTTTGTTACCGTAATCGAAGTACAATTTGTGTTGTCCTGCTTGCGGCAAATTGGCTTCCATATATTTAAAAATGGCATCTGGATACGGATTATTGTCCATTGGCATTGCACCAACCCAATGTGTAGATACACAGGCTGCACCACCAAACACATCTGGGTATTCGCAAAGAGCATACATAGACATTAACCCTCCCATACTTGAGCCCATTACAAATGTATGTTCTTTGTCAGTATACACCGAATATGCGCTATCAATTACTGGCTTTAATTCTTCAACGATAAACTTTAAATAGTTGTTACCATTAAGCTTAAAATCTTTTGAGCCTGCAATACTTTTAAGTTCTGACTTTACCTCTTCAGAAATGTAATTATGTGCTTTTTGGGGAAATAAATCTTGCCAACGAATGTCTGCAATATTATAAACACCAACTACAATAAAATCTTTAGTTTTTCCTTCTGACATTAATTTTGAAGCCCATTCATCTACCTTCCATTCTTGCTTGTTCCAAGTTGTGGTACTATCAAACAACATTTGGCCATCGTGCATATATAAGACATTGTACTTTTTGTCTTCGGAATAGTCTTCAGGCAACCAAATATCAACTGGTCTTGGCTTAATGTATTCTGATGGAAAATCTTCTACTCGCAACAATTTTCCTGAAGCTAATTTTGCATCTTCAACAACTTTGAATTCAACCACATATTCTTCTTCTGTTTCTTGTTTTTTAGTTTCTTCTTTACAGGAAAATGCCAATACAGTAAAACAAAGTATGATGCCTAAATATCTCATCGTTATAGTTTTGTCGTTAGAATTGTAACCCCTTTAGATTTTAGTTCTAAAACTTCTCCCCATTTTACCATTTCGCCAGTAATCACATTTTTAAGTGTCTTTCCTTTTAATCCCATTTCCTTTTGATAATTTAGGTCTATGGTGATAATATCTTCGTTCTTATTTAAAATTAAAACCACTGTTTCATCACCTAAAGTGCGGTATAAAAAGTACGTCCCTACAAATGGTGCAAAATGAACGGTTTTTCCTTCGTGAATAGCTTCACTATCTTTCCTGTAATTGAATAGCTTTTTAATGAACGACTGCATATCTCTCTGCTCATCGGTTAAGCCTTCACCAGTAAATGCGTTGACAGCATCACCTTCCCAACCACCAGGAAAATCAGTTCGAATGAGTCCGTGGTCTCCTGGTTTTTCAAAATCATTCATTAAAATTTCTGTACCGTAATACATCTGAACAATCCTTGGCATAACAGCATAAGTTGCTATTGCCATTTTGGTATTGGTAATATTTCCATCCATTTGGGTGAAAATACGGCTCATATCGTGGTTGTCTGGGAACACCATAATATCTTTAGGACTTGCATAATGAAAATCATTTGCTAGACCTTCGTAAATTTTCACCAAACCTTTGTCCCAGGCTTCTTCTTCTTTTACGCCTTGAACAACTAAATTTTGCATCGCAAAGTCCATCGAAGATCTTAAATTAGAATCATAACCATCTCTATTATTGGCGCCTTCTTGCCAGTAACCAATTAATAATGGGTTGTAGCTCCACTCCTCGCCTACGATACTAAAGTTTGGATATTCTGTCATAATGGCTCCTGCCCAATCACTCATAAAATCCTTATCTGGATAAGGATAGGTATCTTGACGTATACCACCAAGCTGTGCATTTTCAATCCACCAAATACTATTCTGAATAATGTATTTGGCCATAAACGGATTTTTTTGATTTAAATCTGGCATTGTAGCCACAAACCAGCCTTGAGACATCCCATCGTAATCTGCTTTTGAAGCATATATATCTTGATTTGTGGTACGTCTGTGGTTAGAATTTATGGTATAATCATTTCCCCAATTTTCTAGGTTTTCCTCGTAATTTTCTTGAAGGTTAATCCAATCTTTAAAAGGAAGGTCTTTCATCCACCAATGGTATAATCCACAATGGTTGGCAACTTGATCCATAATCAACTTCATTCCTTTTTCTTGAAGCTTGTTTGATAACGTTTTATATTCTTCTAAAGTTCCGAAACGAGGGTCAATTTGATACAAATCCGTAACTGCATAACCGTGATATGAACCACGTTTCATATCGTTAGTTAACAAAGGTTGTGGCCAAACTGCGGTAAATCCCAAATCATAAATATAATCTATATGAGACGTTATCCCGGCAATATCACCTCCGTGCCTTGCATAATCATCATTTCTATCGATGGTTTGTTCTTGCAATTGTGGTTGTCCTTCAATACCAGCTGGTGTGTCATTAGCTGTGATGCCATTAACAAAACGGTCAGGTGTAATGAGATAAATGGCATCAGAACTATCGAAACCT
>JAGQZO010000022.1 GCA_020435515.1 Winogradskyella sp.
TTACCAATCTACAATAGAAAGCAAGCAAGTATTTAGAAATATTTTTTACCTTGCTTTAACTTTAAAGACACCATCCATATGAAGAAATTCTTCACCTCTTTGCTTTTATTTTGTTTAGTAGTCAATAGTTATGCGCAAGCTATCTACAAGACTATAGATTCTTATAAATTAGATGGAACTCGAGAATTAAAGATTCAGTTGCCTAGAAATTATGATCCAGAAGCTGAGCGAGCTTATCCCTTAGTTATTGTTCTTGACGGAGATTACCTTTTTGAACCTGTTGCTGGTAATATAGATTATCAGGCATATTGGGAGGATATTCCAGACTGTATTGTTGTTGGAGTAAAGCAAGATAAAACCAGAGAAGAAGATTTTACATATGATGATACTACATATTTTCCTTCTGAGAGCGGTGCTAACTTTTATGAGTTTTTAAGTGGTGAATTAATTCCTTTTATAGAAGAAAGTTATCAAGTCTCAAACTTTAAAGTCATCATTGGGCATGATTTAGGCGCTAACTTTATCAATTATTATTTATTTAAAGATAATCCTTTGTTTAGGGCTTACATAAGTTTAAGTCCAGATTTGGCGCCAGAGATGGTAAATAGATTACAAGAACGCTTATCTATTTTAGAACAAGAAACATTTTATTACATGGCAACTGCAGATGCAGACATTAAAGCTTTGAAAAATAATATTATTGAGTGTGATGCCAAGTTGAAATCTGTTCAAAACGAGAAGCTACATTATAAGTTTGATAATTTTGAAGATGCTAACCACTATTCTCTTGTTGGCAGAGGCATTCCCAAAGCATTAAATGAAATATTCACTTTATATAAACCTATAAGCGGCAAAGAGTACAAAGAGCAAATACTAACATATGAAGGCTCTCCGTATGATTACCTGATTAAAAAGTATGAAAGCATAGAATATTTCTATGGTTTTGAGAAAAAGCTGACAGAGAACGACATTAGAGCTATAGCGGCAGCCTGTAATAACCGAGATGATATAGAATCACTAGAAAAGCTAGCTAAATTGGTAAAAAAAGAGTTTCCTAAATCTATGTTGGGAGCTTATTATATGGGTATGTACTACGAAAAAGAAGGAAATAATAGAAAAGCATTACTCAGCTATAAAGCAGGATTAATGTTAGAGCCTTCACAGTACATAGACAAGGAAATGATGCTAGAAAAAATGTATGAAGTTCAAGATGCGACGGACGATTAAATGCATTTCATCGAAAAAAATTCACAACTTAACGATATTTTAGTATGTTTGATATCCCAAGTCAAACCTACTTATAAATGAAAAAAGCTATCTTAATACTTTTGGCATGTGCATTCTGTGTGCCAATATTTGCTCAAATTAGCTATGATGAAATTAATTCATCAAAATTAAATGCGGTTCGCAAACTAAAGATTAAACTTCCTGAAAACTACGACCCTTCATCAGAAATTAAGTATCCTCTAATCGTTGTATTTGATGGCGATTATCTATTTGAGCCTATTGCAGGTCAGGTAGATTTTCAAACCTATTTTGACGATATGCCAAGTTCAATAATCGTAGGAATAGTCCAAGGTAGCGAAAGACGTTACGATGGCTATTGTGATGAGGTTACAGGTCTGCCAAAAGAGTCAGGTTTGCGTTTTCACGATTTTGTGGCAGAAGAACTCATACCATATTTAGATAATAGATATAATACAAGTAAATTTAGAGTTGCCGTTGGGCACGATTTAATGGGTAACTTTATCAATTCGTATTTATTTAAAGAAGACCCATTGTTCAATGCTTATGTATGCATTAGTCCAGATTTATCAGGTACAGTTAGAGATTATTTAGGTAAGCGATTAGAATTTTTTAAAGATGATATTTTCTACTATATGGCCACGTCAGATAAAGACTTACCTTATATTAGAGAGGCTGTATTGAGTGCTAATTCTCAAATAGCTCAAGTAAAAAATCAATATTTAACATATTATTTTGATGACTTTGATAATGACAATCACTATACCCTAGTCAATAGTGCTATAGCACGATCTTTTAATAAGATTTTTGAATTGTATAAACCACTTCGCGAAAAAGAGTTAGAAGAAAAAGTACTACCATATGAAGGTACGCTGGACCAGTATCTTGTGGATAGATATGAAAGAATCGAAGATTTATTCGGAATAAAAAAGCCAATTACCGAAGAAGAATTTGAAAAAGTTGTTAAAGTTGCCGAACAAAGAAATGATCTCGAATCTTTAGAGAAAATAGGAAAGTTGGCTAAAAAACTTAAACCTGAATCTTTATTAGGAACGTATTATTTGGCGCAACATTCTGAGAAAATCGGGAAAAATAAAAAAGCAAAAAAACTTTACGAGTCTGCATTAACATTAAATGATGTTAGCCATATAGATAGAGATTTTATTTTTTCTAAGATAGATGAGTTAACTGTAGTAGACACTGACGAACAAGAAGAAGACGAGGACAATGAAGAAAACTAAAAAAGGGATATCTACCGACTATTTTTTTGAAGCCTTGTTTAAAAAGGCAAAGTCTTTTGTGTCAACTCAAAGATATTCAAAACTGCACATTGTAAAGATTTTGGCCTTCGTAAATTGGTTTAAGGACATCAATTAAAATTATCTTAATTTAGCTGTTCTAAAAAATCACCTTCAATCTATTGGTTTTTGTAAGAGCATGGCTAAAGTAAAAACAACTTTTTTCTGTCAAAATTGTGGGGCACAATATGCCAAATGGCAAGGGCAATGTAATTCTTGTAAGCAGTGGAATACCATTGCTGAAGAAGTGATACAAAAACCAGAGAAAAGTGATTGGAAATCTAGCACAACAACTAAGCGTGTGTCTAAACCTTTAAGGATAAATGAAATAGACACAACACAAGAAGCAAGGTTAGATATGCAAGATGCTGAGTTTAACCGCGTTTTGGGTGGTGGTATGGTTCAAGGATCTTTAACATTGCTAGGAGGTGAACCAGGTATAGGGAAGAGTACATTGTTGCTTCAAGTAGCGTTGAGCCTGCCTTATAAAACCCTTTATGTCTCGGGTGAAGAAAGCCAGAAACAGATAAAAATGCGTGCTGAGCGTATTAATCCTAAAGATAATAATTGTTACATCCTTACAGAAACCAAAACCCAAAATATCTTTAAGCAGATAGAAGAGGTAGAGCCAGATTTGGTCATCATCGATTCCATTCAAACACTACATAGCGATTATATAGAATCTTCAGCAGGAAGTATTTCGCAAATAAAGGAATGTACCACAGAACTTATAAAGTTTGCTAAAGAAACGGCAACACCAGTACTCTTAATAGGGCATATTACTAAAGATGGCCACATAGCTGGGCCTAAAATTTTAGAGCACATGGTAGATACGGTTTTACAGTTTGAAGGCGACCGTAACCATGTATTTAGAATTTTAAGAGCACACAAAAACCGATTTGGATCAACTAATGAGCTTGGTATTTATGAGATGCAAGGTTCTGGTTTACGAGAAGTCTCTAATCCATCAGAAATTTTAATTTCAGAAAAAGATGGTGAATTGTCAGGCAATGCTATTGCAGCTACTTTAGAAGGATTGAGACCATTAATGATAGAAGTTCAAGCCCTTGTAAGTACCGCAGTATATGGAACGCCACAACGCTCCGCCACAGGATTTAATGCGAAACGGCTCAATATGCTATTAGCCGTTTTAGAAAAAAGAGCTGGGTTTAGATTGGGTGCAAAAGATGTCTTTTTAAATATTACCGGAGGAATTACTGTTGACGACCCAGCTATAGATTTGGCGGTTGTGGCATCTATATTATCTTCCAACGAAGATGTGGCTTTACCAAGCGATTATTGTTTTGCTGCCGAAGTTGGCTTATCTGGTGAAATAAGACCAGTTCAGCGTGTTGAACAACGAATTCTTGAAGCCGAAAAATTAGGGTTCTCTACCATTTTTGTTTCTAAATACAATAAAATTAGTCTAAAAAAAACCTCGATTAAAATTCAACTAATTTCCAAGATTGAGGATTTGGTTGGGTTTGTGGTTTAAAAGTATACTATTTACACAAAATTCTTTAATTTTGCGCTCTTGAAATACTAGACTACAATGAGCCAAAAGTTCCCTGAATATAAAGGACTTAACTTGCCAAAAGTTGCTGAAGACATCAACAACTATTGGGAAGCCAACAATATCTTCGAAAAAAGTGTAACCACTAGAGAAGGCAAGGAGCCTTATGTGTTTTTTGAAGGACCTCCTTCTGCAAACGGTTTACCAGGTGTACACCATGTGTTGGCACGTGCTATAAAAGACATCTTTCCACGCTATAAAACGATGAAAGGTTACCAGGTGAAGCGTAAGGCTGGTTGGGATACACATGGTCTGCCAGTAGAACTTGGTGTTGAAAAAGAACTAGGTATCACTAAAGAAGATATTGGCACAAAGATCACTGTTGAGGAGTACAACGAAGCGTGTAAAAAAGCCGTAATGCGCTATACGGACATTTGGAAAGACCTCACCAAAAAAATGGGTTATTGGGTAGATATGGATGATCCGTACATTACCTACAAATCCAAATATATGGAAAGTGTTTGGTGGTTACTAAAGCAGATTTATGGCAAAAACTTGTTGTACAAAGGCTATACTATTCAACCCTATTCGCCGAAAGCAGGTACAGGTTTAAGTTCGCACGAGCTTAACCAACCTGGCACTTACCAAGATGTAACAGATACAACGGTTGTTGCTCAGTTCAAAGCCAAACCTGAAACTTTGCCAAACTTTCTTCAAGATGAAGGAGATGTCTATTTCTTAGCTTGGACGACCACACCATGGACCTTACCAAGTAATACGGCATTAACCGTTGGGCCAAAGATTGATTATGTTTTAGTTGAGACTTATAACCAATACACTTTCAGACCAATGAACGTTGTATTGGCAAAAAGTCTTGTTGGTAAACAGTTCGATGGAAAATACAAGCAAGTAGAAACCAAGCCAGAACTCATAGAATTCAAAGAAGGCGATAAAAAGATTCCATTCTATGTCGTCAAAGAATTCAAAGGAAAAGATTTAGTTGGTATTAAGTACGAGCAATTGCTAGACTACGCGTTGCCAAACGATAATCCTGAAAATGCGTTTAGAGTCATTTCTGGGGATTTTGTAACTACTGAAGATGGTACAGGAATAGTACACACGGCTCCAACCTTCGGTGCAGATGATGCTTTAGTTGCCAAACAAGCCACACCAGAAGTGCCACCAATGTTGGTAAAAGATGAGAATGGGAATTTAGTACCATTGGTAGATTTACAAGGTCGTTTTAGACCAGAGATGGGTGAGTTTTCTGGCAAGTACGTAAAGAACGAATATTATAACGATGGCGAGGCACCAGAAAAATCTGTAGATGTAGAGCTTGCCATTAAATTAAAAGAAGAAAATAAAGCCTTTAAGGTTGAAAAATATAAACACAGCTACCCAAACTGTTGGAGAACCGATAAACCAATTCTATACTACCCATTAGATTCTTGGTTTATAAAAGTAACCGACGTTAAAGGTAGAATGCACGAGTTAAACACGACAATTAACTGGAAACCTAAATCAACTGGTGAAGGGCGTTTTGGTAATTGGTTGGCTAACGCTAACGATTGGAATTTATCGCGTTCACGTTTTTGGGGAATCCCATTGCCAATTTGGCGAACAGAGGACGGAAAAGAGCAATTGTGTATAGGTTCTGTTGAAGAACTAAAGAGTGAAATAGCAAAAGCTGTTAAAGCAGGAGTGATGTCCGAAGATATTTTTGCCGAGTTTGAAGTCGGTAATATGTCTGAGGAAAACTACGAAAAGATAGACCTACACAAAAACGTCGTGGATAAAATCGTTTTAGTGTCACCTTCAGGGAAACCAATGAAGCGCGAAGCTGATTTAATTGACGTTTGGTTCGATTCTGGTTCTATGCCTTATGCACAATGGCATTATCCGTTCGAAAACAAAGATTTTATAGATAAGAAAGAAGCGTTTCCAGCAGATTTTATTGCAGAAGGTGTCGA